>JAZNMU010000148.1:0-2318 GCA_045579865.1 Acutalibacteraceae bacterium | reverse complement strand
CAATATTTGTCCTCCTGATAATACATTCATTTTATTTTTTTCTTCTGTCGTCATAATCTTCAACAAGACCTAAGTACCTGAAAATTTCAATTTTTGGGATACGGTACTTATTAGCGACATATATACTTCTGATTTCGCCGCATTTCAATAATTTGTATGCGGTTTTAATATTTATCCCTAAGATTTCACACATTTGATGAACATTCACAATGTCGGGATAGCTTGTGAACAGTAATTGATACGCTTCTTGTGTAGTCATTTTTAACCTCCTTTGTTTATGATTAATGTAGTATTTTCAGGGAGGGCAAAACCATCTGCCGCCGACAAGAGTATTCTAACGGCAGATGGAAGAATTTACAAATGTGTGAGAGACTTATACGGCATTATTTTCAACAATACCTAAATATACAAAGACATTTATCTTAGGAATGAGGTATCTGTTACCTATGATGAAGCTTTTGATTTTGCCTGTTCTCAAAAGCTTGTAAACTGTTCTGATGCCTATACCGCCGAGCATATCGCTCAACTGATTTGCATCAACAACATCAGGATAATCCTTAAACATAAGATTATACGCTTCCTGTGATTTCATAGCATCCCTCCTTCCTTACCTTGCATCTCTCTGCCGCATTAGGTAACGGTGATAGTGTTCAACGGCTTTGATCACAAATTCCTGCTTTTGTTTTTCTGTAAATCTCGACTTAAAGTATTTGTTTATGTTCTCCGTCGGTATCTTCAGAAAATCTTTCTGATTTGCTTTAGCCTCTGCCATAATCTCAGCTATTTTGTCTGATGTGAGTTGTCCTTCAGTATGAAGCTTCTTCATTCGTACCGTCTGCGAATATGACGGTGTGACCTCTTCGTTCTCATAAAACCCGTAAACCTCGTGCTGTTCCTCCGACGGCAGAAATGACAGCTCAACAGCGGGAGTAAAAGCTATTCGTCCTTCATCAACAAGCTTTAAGATTTCGGGTATGAGATAGGTCAACCGAATATATCGCCTGACAGTTTCACGGCTTTCGTTGTTTTCTTTACCCACTTCTTCTGCTGTACGGAACTTCGACACAGACTGTGTAGAAGTTAAATCCGTCCTTGCACCCTGATTTTTTAGTGCATCCATTTTCATTTTGTATGCATGGGCTTTCTCGCTTGGTAACACTTCATCTCTCTGCAAGTTAAGGTCAACGAGAATAACCGTTGCATCATCTCTTGTAAGCTCTTTAACAATACAAGGTATCGTTTCAATGCCAAGCCTTCGGCAGGCTTCAGTTCTTCGATGACCGCTGATGATTTCATAGTTGCCGTCGTCAAGACTGCGGACAATAATCGGTGTAAGTACTCCTAAATTTGAAATGCTTTCAATAAGCAAATCAAAGGCCGTGTCCTCTCTGAAGATGAAAGGATTGTTTTCAAATGATTTTAAATTTTCAATTCTGATTTCTGTTAATGTTGTCATAATAGACCTCCTGAATTTTTAAAATAGATTTTAATTTTTTTCAAGGAAGGATGTAAGAATTCAATAACACTCTGTGATGTCATCATCATTTATGCATTCTTCCGCTACAAGCGACCATTGCCAGCGTTTGCCTTCCTTGGTGCTTACGCATCCTAGCTCACTCTTTGCTTTGATTGCCGTGCTCTTGCCTATGTGTTCCTGTTCCATTCGGCTCATAATCTCTGCCTGTGCTTTCGGTCCGTCAGTGAGCATTTCCAAAAGTATTTCCTTTGCCTTTGTAATCTGCTCATTAGGCCTGCCCGAAGAAGAGGAAGAAGAGCTTAAAATTTCATCAGCCGTCCTCGCAGTTTCCTCTACCCATTCAATACTGCCTTGCGTGATGTTAAAGATAACGGCATTGCCCGTCGGGGCAAGGTTGCTTTTTTGCACCGCCATAACTCTTTCGTCAGGTCTGTCCTTGTCTGTTCTCGCAATGAGTAAACAGCTTCGTGCGGCACCTACCACATCAATAGAACCAAGGCTTCGGTAAAGAGCTTTTGTACCGCCCATCTTGTTCATGTGACCGACAATTACAACGGCACAGCCTGTTTCCTTTGCGGCTTGTATAAGAGGATTGAACTGTGCTCTGACATCGTTAGCAATGTTCAGTGAAACATCACCGCCGATGTAAGCGGACAAGGGGTCGAGGATGACAAGCTTAGCGTTAGTCGCCTTTATGGCATCAGCGATTCTTCTGTCGCTGAAAGTCAATGTCTTTTCTTTCTCGTCTATGAAATGAAGCTTTGTTGTATCACCTCCTGCCTGTATGAATCTCGGTACAACAGTGTCCTCTGCGTCATCCTCCGTTGTCTGATAAATAACA
>JAZNMU010000147.1:0-2396 GCA_045579865.1 Acutalibacteraceae bacterium | reverse complement strand
ACGCCGCCACCTTTCCCTCCGGGAGACCGGCACCCTTTTGTCGCTTTGCGACATTTCCCCTGATAGGGGAATTTCCTTTCAGGGTGAGGCTGAGGGAGACTAAGTTGGCGGGCTATCACTTATTGATTCCCAACGCCTTACCCGCCCATTTTGCATTCTTCATTTTGCATTCATTGTCTGCTGACCGCAAGAAGCATCCGCTTGAATATATCTGCTCTTACCATATCTTTTACGGGTGCAGGTAAGGAGCGATAGGGTGCTTCCGATGTGGCAGAAAGGATAAGCTTTGCCTGAGGCTCAGAAATAACTCCCTGATAAAGAAGGTTCATGGTGTGAGCCTGTGCCGTATCTGAGTCAAGGCTTTCTCCCACAGAAGAAATTATCCTCGGAATAAGAGTATCCTTATCGTAAACAATACGTGTGATTTTGATAAATCCGCCGCCGCCTCGTCTACTTTCTACCATATAGCCTCTTTCGGGAGTAAAACGTGATGAAAGCACGTAGTTTATCTGACTCGGCACGCATCCCAGATCCTGAGCGAGGATATTGCGCTGAATTTCTATTTCATTTTTTTCCTCCAGCATATCGCTTATCATCGCAGCAATAACATTGGAAAGATTCATTTCATCACTTCCTTTAAGTTTGACTTTGACTTTCTTTGACCTTATGCTTTAATTATAATCCGAAACGAAGTTTTTTCAAAGGTCAAAAAAGGTCAAAACCGTAACATTTACTCCTGATTTTTGCGTTTAGCTTTAATTTTCATTTATTTTCGTCGATTTTTGAGTTTTTCCATTTTCGCTGTCAAAATAATTCTTTGACCTTTCATATATATTATGCTCAGCTGTTTTTGATCTTGCCTCGGAGAAAACTCTGCCGTAAATATCCTCGGTGTCAAGTAAAATCTTACCCCGGGCAAAAGAAAAAATGTCATTCATAAATTAATCACCGTAAATATTTTTGACCTTTAAAAATTTCTTATTCAAAAACAGTCACACACTTTCCCCGAGACCATATACTGATGATGTAGGGCGACGGAAAAACGCCCGCAAGAAGAGAGGGGGTAAAGGTAGATGGGCTGTAATAACGGTTTATTCGGCGGCAACTGCTGCACCTGGATTATCATTCTTATTCTCTTATTCGTGTGCTGCGGTGACGGCGGCAGCGTCTTCGGCGGCAACAACGGTTGCGGTTACAACAGCTGCAATAACTGCGGTGGCTGCAACAGATGTGACAACGGTTGCGGTTGTCACGACAACTGCTGCTGAGTGCAGTAAAAAGAAAAAGGGGCTGGTGACAGCCTCTTTTTTCTGTTATTCAGTTCTCCGAAATAAGATTGGGGTTTTCATTTTCCTTTTTCCATTTTTCATATTTCTTAAGATCAACCTTGGCAGCATCTGTAACGAAACCAAAAACAATCATATCGTCCAGATGTCCTATCAGAGGGAGAAAATCAGGAATGATGTCGATGGGACTGATAAAGTACAGCACAGCGGCAAGAAGCGTTATCACCGTAGCAGTCGGCACCTTTGTATAGCGCTTGCAAATATAGTCATTCAGCATACTGCAGACCAGAGAAGCATCCCTAAAGTACTTTCCAATAATGCGCACCTGACTGAGATCCTCACACAAAGCCATAGCCTTTTCCAGAACAGCGCTGACCTTTTCGGGATTGTCTATAATCTGCTTTGCTTTTTCCGAAAACTTATCAATCTGTTCTTTGACTTTTTCTTTTGTGAGTTTCTTTTTTATCTTGCTTCCCGGAGCAAAATCCTCTGCTACCTCAAGTATTTCCTCAAAGGAGTCAAAGCTTTCGTTTACATTTTCATTCATAAACCTTTCTCCTTATCCGAAATGCTTTCTTATGGCCTCAAAGGTTTCCTCAGAGATAATATGCTCGATTTTACAGGCATCCTCGGAGGCTGTCTCTCCGTCTACGCCCAAAGCCACAAAAGCACGGGTGAGGACGGTATGTCTTTCGTAAAGCCTTTCGGCGATTTTTCTGCCGGGCTCTAAAAGGAGAATTTTTCCGTCACCCATAACGTCGATATATCCGTTTTCACGGAGGTTTTTCATAGCGATGCTTACGCTCGGTTTGGAGAAGCCTAATTCGTTGGCTATGTCGATGCTTCGGCAGGAGCCATTACGGTTTGTAAGCATTAAGATAGTTTCAAGATAGTTTTCTGCTGACTGATGTATTTTCATAGTTGTTTCCTCATATTTTCACTTCATAAGAGATATTATACACGAAATCCTGTCTTTTTTCAAGGCTATTAAAAAATTAGTGAAAACTGTTGACAAATAAAGGGTTTTGGGGTAAACTAAACGGGATATCGAGGCGTAGCGCAGCTTGGTCTGCTCTGCTTTGGGCATTGAACCCGACCGCCGCCGGTGGC
>JAZNMU010000146.1:0-9735 GCA_045579865.1 Acutalibacteraceae bacterium | reverse complement strand
GGCTTCTTCCCTCTCTACTATGTATGTATGACTCAGTACGATGCTACAATGCCTAATGTACACGTAGCATTCAAGCCTCAGACTCTCGAAAACACCTTCGGTGAATATATGGCAATGATGGGCAAAACTCAGCTTCGTATCGCCGAAACAGAAAAGTATGCTCACGTAACCTTCTTCTTCAACGGCGGTGTAGAAAAGCAGTACGAGGGCGAAGACAGAATTCTCGTTGCTTCTCCCAAGGTTCCCACCTATGATATGCAGCCCGAAATGAGTGCTTACGAAGTAACAGAAAAGGTAGTAGAAGCCATCGAAAGCGGCAAATACGACGCTATCATCCTTAACTTCGCTAACTGCGATATGGTTGGTCACACAGGTATTTTCGATGCTGCTAAGGCTGCTGTAGAAGCAGTAGACACCTGCGTAGGCAAGGTTTACGATGCAGTAATGAAAATGGACGGCGTAATGCTTATTACAGCTGACCACGGTAACGCTGATAAGATGTACGAGGAAGACGGCTCACCCTTCACAGCGCACACCACCTTCCCCGTTCCCTTCGTAGTATGCGGTTATGACTGTAATCTCCGTGAAGGCGGTAAGCTCTGCGATATCGCACCCACAATGCTCAAAATTATGGGCATGCAGCAGCCCGCAGTAATGACAGACGTGTCAATCGTAGAATAAATTAAACAAAAAAAATGAGGCTGATTAATTTCAGTCTCATTTTTTTGCTACACTTATATCAATTTATATGTCTGAGAGACACACTCATTAATCAAGTTTTCTGCCACACCAAGGACAATGATTGATTACTATATATGAAGACACGAAACCTCCAACTAAATCAGCAATTGGAATCCCATATTCATCATTTGAAGAATAATAGTATATAACCTTATCTTCTTTGTCACCGTCGTCTAATACTGAATCTTCCTCACGTAAGTAAATGTGAGCTCTCATATCTTTACAGCAAAACTTTTTCACACTCGACATCTCCTTACTTTTTATAAACAATTAGCAAACTTCCGTCTTTTACGCTTATTTCAGCCTTTTTGCCGATAAACTCGTTGCTTACGCCCACAGGGTTAAAGGAGTTTAAAACAGCATTTTCGAGGGTGTACTTAAGATTTTTAATCGTCACTCCCCTGCTTTTGTCGGAAAGAGAAAAAACAGAGATATAGCCTTTACGGGTTTCATCAAGAATAAGAGCGTCATTCTTAAGGGCGGTAAAAACTTCTTCACCGTGAACAATAGTTCCTTTTGCGCCCTTCGATGCGATGTAATGGAGAAGCTGAATATTAGCTACGGAATGGTCGGAACGCTCACCACCCAGTGCACCGAAAAGAATAAAATCACGGTAGCCTTTGGCATAGCCTGTATCTACGGCGAGCATCATATCAGTTTCATCCTTTTCACAGGGTGCAACTATTTTATTTTCCGTTTCGGGAACTGCACCTAAGGAATCGAAATCCCCTACCACACAGTCACACTCTCTGCCGAGGAGGTCTCTGTGTCTGTAACCGCCGTCAGCGCAAATGATAAAGTCATCCTTATCAGCCTTGAAGTCAGGCTTCGTGACATCTCCTGCGCCGATAATATAACAAGTCCTGCTCATTATTTTTTACCTTTTCTCGTTACCTTTGTCTTGTTTCCCTTTTCGTCTACAATGTAAGTGTTTTCGAGCTGACCTACAAGACTTTCCTTAAAGGAGTCGATGTACGCGCGTCTTAAAACCGCTCTTTCAGCCTGCTCCTCATCGGTGAGACCTTCGGGCGTTTTAGCCTTTCGTGCGAGCTCGTTTATTCTGTCAATCTGTGCCTGTGTTACCATAATTATTCACTCTCCCATTTCTTCCATTCATCAGGACAAAAGCCTAAAGTGGCCTTTTTGCCGTTTCTTACTATCGGAGTTTTAAAAAGCTCCTGATTTTCCAAAAGCTTTTCTTCCTTTGCTTCCTCCGAGGCAAGATATTTAATATATGACGAGTCGTATTTTTTACTTTTTTCGTTTACAAGGTCCTCGAGCTTACAGCCGAGGGCTCTTTTTATAGACTGATATTCACCCTTACTCATACCGAATTTAGCAAGGTCAACAAACTGAAACTTAATGTTTCTTTCCTTAAAATATCGCTGTGCTTTTTTAGTATCAAAACATTTATTCGTGCCGTAAATCTGTATATTCATTTTAGTTTTCCTTTCTTAAAAGGCATACACTGTGTACAGCTATGCCATCTCCTGCACCCGTAAAGCCAAGTCCCTCTTCGGTGGTTGCTTTTACACTTACACAGTCAACATCCATACCGAGTGCAGAGGCGATGTTTTCTCTCATAGCGTCGATGTAAGGACGGAGTTTAGGTCTCTGGCAGAGAATAGTAGCATCTATATTTTCTGCCGCATAGCCTTTTCTCTTGACCGCTTCATAGGCTGTTTTCATAAGCACCAGGCTATCGGCGCCCTTATACTGCATATCAGTGTCAGGAAAGAGTTTACCGATATCCCCCAGTGCCGCCGCACCTAAAAGTGCATCAGAAATGGCATGTAGAAGAACATCAGCATCAGAGTGGCCTAAAAGCCCTTTTTCATAGGGAATCTTTACACCGCCTAAAATAAGCTCCCTACCTTCAACTAATTTATGAACATCGTATCCGTGACCTATTCGCATAATCCGATCTCCTTTAATGTTTCAATAAATTCTTCATAAGTTACAAAAGTATTGAGTATTTTTATAAGTGACGAGGTGGAAAGTCTCTCAGGAAGAGCAAGTTTTTTAAGAAGAAGCGACCTTTTTTTGCTGCTGTTTTCTCCGCCTGTAAGACCGAATTCATATAAATCTATATTGGTAATAAGCCTTCTTTCGGTATTTTCACTCTCTATAGCTAAAACTCCCGCTTTGGTAAAAGCATCAACGAGTATCTGCTCACTAATGCCTTCAACGCCAAGTTTGCCTTCCTTGGATTTTTCGGTTTTTCTTTTCTCTTTACCGTAAATATCGGGAATGTAAACGTGAGTGATTTTATCCTTAGGTATGGTGGAATTGATAAAGTTACGGATGAGAAAGCCTGCAGAGTCACTGTCCGTCAGAACTATTATCCCCTTTTCACGGGCAAGTCTGCGAAGAAGCACCTGCTTTTCCTTATCCTTGAATATACCGAAGCCGTCCGTTTTGATAATAAGCGAATCGATGATTCCGCTGAGCTTTATTATATCGTATTTTCCCTCTACTATTACGGGTCTGTCGAGTTTAATCATACTTTTTCACCGTTTGTTATAAGGAATAGCTTTACCATAAGCTGTTCTAAAACCAGAGCAGGCATAGAAGAGCCGGATTTAAGCTGTCTGTCAGCCTTGGCGAGTTCCTCGAGACACTTTCTTATAACTGACATATCGATTTTCGATGAATCTCTTCCCGCATTAGAAAGTGCAAATTTACGGTTTCTGTAAGCAAAATCATCAGCGAGTGCATCAGACTTCTGTCCGCAGGAAAGAGAAACCTTGGCTCTGTACATATCCACATAAGAGCTTATGATAACTCCGAGGATATATTCTGCCTCAATTTTCTGTCTGAAAAGAGAGTGGAGAGTTTTATAGGCTTCATCGAAGTTTTTATTCATCAAAGCCTTAGTCAGAGCGTAGATTTTCGCATCGTCCGTCTTTGTAGCCACAGCATCAATGTGAGCCTTGGTTATTTCTCCTTCGCCCATAAAGTTGCATACTTTATTTACCTCGTTGATAAGCATATTGTTATCATCACCGCAGAGGGAAACAAGATAATTAGCCATCTGAGGAGTAAGAATACATTTCTGCTTGGAAGCAGAAGAAATAAGAGGCTTTATAAGATCGTTACCTGTTCTTTTGTTAAGCACACAGACAGCACCGAACTTTTTGAAAAGTGTAATAGCGTTTTTTGCCTTAGTGGAGGAAAAGTCAGCCTTTTTCTGATAAAAAATTATTACGGATGTTTCGGGAGCGTCGGCGAAGAAGTTTTCCATCAGTCGGAAGTTTTCTTCGCTTATGCCCTCGAGCTTGAAATCCTCGATGACAATACAGCGTTTATCACTCATCATCGGCATAACCGTAGCCGCCTGAAATACAGTATCAAGATCAAGTCCCTTTCCGTCATACTTTTCGTAATTAAAGGACTCAAAGGAAGGCTCTACATTTTTGGAAACTATAGTATCAACATAGTTTTTCTTAAGGTAATCCTCGTCACCGTAAACCAGGTATACGGGCAGAAAATCCCCGCTTTTTATATGAGCTTTCAGACTCTTTTCGTCAAACTCAGCCATCCTTTTCACCTCCTGATGTTATCACTGTAACCGTATAAGGATTATTCTCCCTGAAAGAGAAAATGTGTTTTTCGCTATTGGATGATATTGTATCACATTTCTTGTCATCTTGCAAATATTCTTTAGAAAAAATCTCTGTTTTTATTCCGCAGGTATCAACTGTTATATTTTTGCGGTCCTTTATTATCTTCACTTTATCAAATAGTACTGCGTTTTCGCCGTCACAGGTAAGAATGTTTTCCACGCATAAAAGACTGCAAAGCGACTCTTTATCTTTCGAAATGAACTCTTCGGTAAAAAATGCGGCTTCGATTTTAACTCTGTCCCTTTCCGTGTCCTCAGCTATTTCCCTTTCGTCATAGCTGTCTCCGTCAAAACCTATTAGTACACCCTTTCCGTTAAGAGAAACCACGGCACAGCTACCCTTACTTTCACCGTAAAGAGTAATTTTGCATTTATCGAGAGAGGTGTAAAAATTAATGCTGAAAGAAAGCAGAAAGACACCTGCTGAAATAATGGCAGCTACCCGCATAAGAACACGGCTGTAATTATATAAAAGCATAGCCGCCAACAAAAACAGAAAAGCCACCGTAAACCATAAACTGAGATTTTCAAAACCGGTATTCACATAGGAAAAAGGTAAATCAGAAGCGAATTCTGCCACACGGATTATATAAGAGGACAAATACTTCATTATTACTGCCATAAAAGGTGAAATAAAGGGAACAAGCCGCAAAAACGAATACAAGCCCGTCAAAAGCAGAAGCGGTGCTACAGCGAAAAATGAAAGAAGATTTGTTAAAGGCGCTACAAAAGAAACACCGCCAAGTATAAGCACAGAAACAGGAAAAACGAAAAAAGTTACGGAAATACTGAAAGAAACAGCAGATACCAACGGAGACAGAATTTTCTTAGTTTTTTCTCCGAAAGCATTCAGCTTGCCTGTTATTTTTTCACTTAAAGGTACGCCCATAAGAATTATTCCCATAGTCGAAAGAAAAGACAACAGAAAACTGATATCCAGAACTCCAAACGGATTAACAATCAGACCGCATACTGCGGCAAAACCGAGGCTGTTAAGAGCGTCTGTTCTTTTTCCGAGAATTTTTCCGATGAAATACAGAACGGTCATGGCACTCGCTCTTTTTACTGAGCCCGTAAAGCAAGCGAAATTCATCATAAAAACGGTAAAAAGTATCATCATAACCGCCATTACTTTACCCTTTTTACCTATGAAATCCATAAACAGCGACAGAAAAGCAACCCAAATCGAAAGATGAAGTCCTGACACAGCCATAATATGTACTATGCCTGCTTCAATAAAATCGTCGTACACTTCATCCTTCATATAAGACTTATCGCCTTTCAGAATTGCAACGAGAAGAGATGCGTTATCATTATCGAAATCGTGCATAAGATTTGAGGAAACCTTATGTCGGAGTAAATCTATGTAGTAACCTGCCGGTCTGTATAAAGTCTTTTCGATTTCAAACTTTTCGGCAGAATATGCACCGAGGTAGATGCTGCGGGATTTATAGTTATAACGGGCAGATTCCACATAAGAGCCAGCTTTATATACTGTACCGGTGAAGCTGACTTTATCACCTATCTGCAGTTCTGAAGAGTCAATACCGTCATAAGACTCAGAAAATGAAATGCGCATCTTTGTTCTGACCTCTCTTTCGCCTACGGAGTCAGCCTTTATTACGAAATAATAACGGCGGTTTTCCCGGGAAAATTCCGGTCTTTCAGTTATAACACCGCTGACGGAAACATTATCTCCTACTAAAGATAATGTGCTATTATATTCTGTCTGAAAAGCAGAAAACAAAAGACAGCCTGTAATTACTCCACAGAAAACTGTAGGCATAATCAAGGCTTGTCTTGTCTGTTTAAGTATAAGAGAAATGATAAAAGCAACTGCCCCAAGGATAAGAAGGCTCACTGAAACAGCCGTGCTTTCGATAAGGTTAAGGCACAGCAGAATCGCAAACAATGTAAAGCCGAAGCACGCAAGGGGCCGTTTCATATTTTAATCGTGGAAGAAAAGAGGAAGTTTTTCGAGGAAGATGATGTCATCTCTGTCAGCGGCATCGCCTTCTGCGAGTATAGCGGCTTTACCAACAATTTCAACATCGAACTGTTCAAGGAGTTTTTCCACAGCGAGAAGAGATTCACCTGTACTGATAACATCGTCAAGCACGAGGACCTTCTTACCTCTCATCTTTTCGCCCTCGAGTCCGTCAAGGAAAAGTGTCTGCTCTTTATCGGTAGTGATGGAGCGGACATTTACGGAAACAGGACTCTGCATATAAAGCTTCGCACCCTTACGGCAGATAAAATAAGGCTTGCCGCTCTGTCTTGCCATTTCGTGAGCCAAAGGAATAGCCTTGGCTTCGGGAGCTACGATGAAGTCAAATTCAGGGCATTTTTTGATAAGCTCTGCGGCAGATGCGACAGTTATTTCCACATCGCCGAAAATTACAAAGCCTGCTATATCAAGTTTATCGTTAACTTTACAGATGGGAAGCTCTCTTTCGAGGCCTGCAATAGTCATTTTGTAAGTAGCCATAATTTAATTCTCCTTTTGTTTTTTAGCCTGCGGGCCAGGTGAACTGTCTGCCACCCATAAGGTGGAAATGAAGATGCTTAACGGTCTGTCCGCCCTCTTCACCGCAGTTATTTACTATTCTGTATCCTTTGTCAAGACCGAGCTCTTTACCGAGCTTAGCGGCAACCTCAAAGATATGAGAAATCACCGCACTGTTCTCTTCGGTGATATCGGCACAGGAAGAAATGTGCTCTTTAGGAATGATGAGGATGTGGACGGGAGCCTGAGGCTCGAGGTCATAAAATGCGAGAACGCTGTCATCCTCATAGGCTTTCTTGGAAGGGATTTCACCCTTAGCGATTTTACAGAAAATGCAATCCATAATGTTTTTCTCCTTTTATATTCTGATTTCCTGTCCCCCATAAGGAGGACAGGAGTAATTTTATTTAAGCATAGAAGCAAGAACCTCTGCGGCACTCTTTACTGCTTCGGGAAGAAGTGCAACATCCTTTGCACCTGCCATAGCGCTGTCGGGTTTACCGCCGCCGTTACCGCCTGCCTTCTTTGCAATTTCACGTGCAAGATTACCTGCGTGTGCGCCTTTAGCTACTGCATCCTTACCGCAACAGGTACAGATGTTACCCGTGCCCTTAGCCTTCTGAACACCTGCGATTACGCCAACGTAATTATCACCCTTGCTCTTTACAAGGTCACACATATTACGAAGCTCATCGGGAGTAGTATCGTCAAGGAAAGCGGTAACGAGCATTACACCGCCGAATTCCTGAGCATTACCGAGCATTGATTCGGTTTTGATGTTTGCAAGAACACCTGAAAGCTTTTCGATTTCCTTTTCCTTTGCTTTAAGGTCAGCCATAACAGACACTGCCTTAGCGGCGATATCATTGGGGTTAGGAGCCTTGATAGCAGCAGCAGTATCGCGAATAAGAGCATTTTTACTGTCAATATAATTCATAACGTTCATACCTGTTACTGCTTCGATTCTGCGGACACCTGAAGCAACAGAAGACTCGGAAACGATTTTGAAAAGACCGATATTACCTGTATTTTCTACGTGGGTACCACCACAGAGCTCGGTGGAGAAATCCCCTGCCTTTACAACTCTGACAACATCACCGTATTTTTCACCGAAGAGAGCCATAGCACCCATAGCTTTTGCTTCATCGATAGGCATTTCTTTAACAAGCATCTCTACGGAAGAAAGAATTTCTTCGTTTACCATAGTTTCTACAGCTTTAAGCTCATCTGCAGTTACTGCGGCGAAATGAGTGAAGTCGAAACGGAGAATATCACTGTTTACGAGCTGACCTGCCTGTTCAACGTGAGTACCGAGAACCTTTCTCAGAGCCGCCTGAAGAAGATGGGCAGCTGTATGGTTTCTCATAGTTGCCTTTCGCTTGCATTCATAATAGGATGAAACTGCACTGTCACCTACCTTAATCGCATCGCCTGAAAGTACACCGTGTTGAAGAATGATTCCGTCAGCATCTTTGGTGGTATTGGTAACCTCGAAGGTATTTTCACCTACTGTGATTACACCGCTGTCACCTGCCTGTCCGCCGCTTTCGGCATAGAAGGAGGTTTTATCGAGAATAAGAGTAGCCTCTGTGCCGTCCTCAATGAAATCCTTTCTTTCGCCGTCAGCTATGATAGCAAGAACTGTAGCTTCAACATTATTTTCTGTATAACCTCTGAATTCGGTAGCAGAAATATCCTTAAGTGACACACCTGTATTTCTCCAGTCGGATTCTGCAGTAGCGCCTCTGCCGCTTTTTGCCTTCTGTCGTGCTTCCTCGACGAGCTTTCTGAAGGACTCCTCATCGACAGTCATATTCTTTTCTTCGGCGATTTCCTTAGTAAGATCAATGGGGAAACCATAGGTATCCTGGAGCTTAAAGGCGTCCTCGCCTGATAGAACACCGCCTTCGGATTTCGCGATCATTTCATTAAGAAGTCCGAGACCTGAATCGATGGTCTTATAGAAGCTTTCTTCTTCCATAGAAATAACCTTTTTGATATAGTCTTTCTTTTCCACGAGTTCGGGATAAGCGTTGGAGTTTTCAGCGATAACAGTTTCGCAAACCTCAGCAAGGAAGGGTCTGTCGATGCCGATAAGTCTGCCGTGACGTGCAGCTCTTCTGAGAAGTCGGCGAAGAACATAGCCTCTGCCGCTGTTTGAAGGAAGAACACCGTCACCTACCATAAAGGTGGTGCTGCGGATATGGTCGGTGATAACACGAAGGGAAATATCCTTCTTTTCATCGTCGTGATAATTGATACCTGCGATATCGATGATATGCTTCATTATATTACGGACTGTGTCAACCTCGAAGAGATTGTCTACATCCTGCATAACACAGGCAAGTCTCTCAAGACCCATACCTGTATCAATGTTCGGGTTAGCAAGACGGGTATAGTTATTGTTACCGTCATTTTCGAACTGTGTGAAAACAAGGTTCCATACCTCGATATATCTGTCACAGTCACAGCCTACCTTACAGTCAGGCTTACCGCAGCCCTTTGAGGGACCTCTGTCGAAATAAATTTCTGAACAGGGACCGCAGGGACCTGCACCGTGCTCCCAGAAGTTATCCTCCTTACCGAAGCGAACCATATGAGAGGGATCTACGCCTACTTCCTTGGTCCAGATGTCAAAGGCTTCATCGTCGTCAAGATAAACACTTACATAGAGAAGCTCTTCGGGGATTTCCATAACCTTGGTAAAGAATTCCCATGCCCAGGCTGTGGCTTCTCTTTTAAAATAATCACCGAATGAGAAGTTGCCGAGCATTTCAAAGTATGTGCCGTGACGGGCTGTCTTACCTACGTTTTCGATGTCAGGTGTACGGATACATTTCTGACAGGTGGTTACTCTTTTACT
>JAZNMU010000145.1:0-10272 GCA_045579865.1 Acutalibacteraceae bacterium | reverse complement strand
ATCACCACCCGTTATGCACATATGCAGCCCGGCTCCCTGTGTGTAAGAGCAGGTCAGTATGTATATCAGGGTCAGCAGATAGGCCGTATAGGCTCCACCGGTAACTCCACAGGTCCCCACCTTCATTTCGAGGTACTGGTTTACGGGCGGAAGGTCAATCCGCTGAATTATATAAGGTAATGCGGAATGCGCAATTGCGGGATAGGCTTCGAATATAAAAAATGATTAGCCCGCCACTTTTGCAAATTAAATATTGTAGGGCGGGATGACTCATCCCGCCTCGTTTTTTATCACACACCTACAAAAATGTAAAAAGTTCTTGACATTTCAAACAAAAATACATACAATATAAATGTAAAGAGTTCTTTACTTTCTTGGAGGTGTTAATATGAAAAAGTTTTTGAACAGATGGGGATTCCGTAAGACGGATGAAATGGAACAGTACATTGCTTTCAAGGCGCAAAGAAATGCATTGATTTTTCTTTTGATTGCTTTGTCTGTTTGGACTTTATACGAAGCCTATAAGGTATTTGCCTTTCAAACTATGCTGAATCCTGTGCCGTGTTTTCTTCTTACCGGTGCATCCTGCATTCAGTTTTTTTCAGAGGCCATAATGTCACATAATGCAGTAAAAGGTGATGAGGACTCGCCGAGGGCTTCTAACTTATCAAAAACTGTCCTGCTGTTCGCTGTTGTCGTGGCAATTACCATGGTAATCGCAAATATAGTAAGTATACTTATGGTGATGGAATAATGAAAAACCGAATTAAAGAATTACGCAAAGAAAAGGGATACAGACAGGAAGACCTTGCAGACGCATTAAATGTGTCTCGGCAGACAATTATCGCTATAGAAAACGATAAATATAATCCTACCCTTGAATTGGCGATGAAGCTGGCAAAGTATCTTAATACTACAGTCGAAGAACTCTTTATATTGGAAATGTAAAGCATATCAAACTTCCCACAGACGAAAATCTGTGGGATTTACATTACAAAAAGCGGGCGGATAATATCCGCCCCTACCGTTTAATTTAACCACCGACAATAAAGGACACAAGCCGTATCACTGCGGAATTCTATGTAATATACAAAAAAACCGGGGCGGGATGAGTCATCCCGACCTACAATATTTACTTTGTAAATCCGGCGGTGAAGCAGTTATTTATACCGAAAATCTTACCCACCGTTCTGCACTCTGCGTTCCGCATTCTGCATTCATTTTACTCTCCACGTCCCTTTTCAGCGGCAACCTTGGGTTTATCCTCCTTGGGTCTGATATCGCCTGCCTTGGTAAGGGCTATCTTGGTCATAAGAGGACCGAAGAGCTCATAAATGAGAACACCGAAGAGAACGATGTTTCTGATTACCACGCCAGTCTCACCGATTTCCAGAGCGCTGATGGACATACCGAGAGCCACGCCCGCCTGAGGAAGAAGAGTGATACCGAGGTATTTTTTGATGTTAGGCTCACATTTTGCGAGATTTGCACCGAGTCTTGCACCGAACCATTTACCGAAGGAACGGGTAATAATATAAACGATGCCGATACCAACCACAGCAAGGTCGGTGAACACGGAGAATTCAAGCTCTGCACCGCTTAATACAAAGAAAAGGATAAACAGAGGTGCTGTCCAGCGGTCAGTCTTTTCCATAAGGTTAGCGGAGAAATCGCAGACATTACAGAAAATCGTGCCGAGCATCATGCATACAAGAAGAGGGCTGAATCCGAATTCTACGGGACCGAGATGGATTTTGAGCTTAGAAAGTGCCACGGCAAGGAAAATAGCTGTAACAACTATCGCCTGTCTCTTCGAGCGGGAGAAGAAATACTTTTCCGCCCATGCGAGAAGATAACCTAAAACCGCACCTAAAACAAGTGAAAATACTATCTCAACTATGGGGTCAACAAGTACGGAATAGATATTGAATTCACCGCTTACGAGTGTCTTTGCAAAACCGAAGGATACAGCAAAGATAATAAGACCTACTGCGTCATCCAGAGCAACGATGGGAAGCAAAAGATTGGTAAGCTTACCCTTTGCCTTGTACTGACGGACAACCATAAGAGTGGCCGCAGGAGCTGTGGCCGAAGCGATAGCACCGAGGATGATAGCCGATGAAAGCGGAAATTTATCTTCACCTAAAATAAAGTGAAGCCCTATCAGAGCCACATCAACAATTGCTGTAGTAAGTACTGCCTGTAAAATACCGATTATGGTAGCCGCTTTACCTGTCTTTTTCAGCTGCTCGAGACGGAATTCGTCACCTATGGCGAAAGCGATAAAGCCTAAAGCCACATCATTGATTATGCTCATATCGCCCACCTGCTCCGTACTCATAAAGCCGAAGCCGTCAATTCCGAGTCTTCCGAGACAGTAGGGACCGATAAGTATACCCGCCACAAGATAACCGGTAACTGCAGGTAATTTGAGAGGTTTTACCACTCTCGACATAAAAAGACCCGCACTCAGAGCAATTGCAATTGATAAAAGAGTTTCCATTTTTTATTCCTTCTTTTTTATAAAATCCAAGGATTTATTATAGTTTCACGGAAGAATAAAGTCAATGATTATATTGACGAAAAATGTTATCTTTTTCCTTTTGAATTTATTTATTATTTTATTTCATAAGGAAGAAACAGGGTGTTGATTTTAAAAAGAAAATATAGTATAATGAATGTGACCTGACATAAAGACGGTTTTTACCCTCTGAGGAGAAGGCAACAGATAATAATTCGGAATGCGGAATTCGGAATGCGAAATTGCGGATAAGGATTTCATAACAGAACAAATAATTTCCCACCGAATTTACACGTGATTTTACGGCACAGTGTAACAATCAAATCAATTTTTATCGGCGGTATGTTACTGACAAATTTGTAGAACTTACCACGGATACAATCGGAAGGTCGTGACCATTGATTCCGAATTCCGCATTCCGAATTCCGCATTGATTCACACTATAAGAATTTTTGTTGCCATACCCTTTTCAGGGTGTGGCATATTTTATTTTTACGGGAGGTAATTATGGAAACAAGAGTAGCTGTTATGAGCATCATCGTGGAAAAAAGCGAAACGGTAGAAAAGCTCAATTCACTTCTCCACCATTACGGCGAATATATCATCGGCAGAATGGGTATTCCCTACAGACAAAAGAATATAAATATTATAAGTATAGCCATTGATGCTCCGCAGAATACCATTTCAGCCCTTTCCGGACAGATCGGAAGATTAGACGGCATCAGTGTCAAAACAGCTTATTCGGGTGTGATTTCAAATGAATAAGCGTATGAATTATCTTGTCAGCAAACTTATCAGCACTCATCGTCTCACGGAAGATGAATACAGAGAGCTTATAGAGCTCCGAGACGAAGAAAGCGCCCTCATACTGCAGAAGGAGGCCGTCAGACTCAGAAAAGAAATCTATGGCGACACCGTATTCATCAGAGGTCTTATTGAGGTCAGCAACATCTGTAAAAATGACTGCTACTACTGCGGAATACGTAAAAGTAACCGTAGCTGCGACAGATACCGCCTCGGGAAGGAAGAGATTCTTTCCTGCTGTAAGGACGGATACATTCTCGGCTTTCGTACCTTCGTAATGCAGGGCGGCGAGGACGGTGCTTTCAGTGATGATTTTCTCACGGATGTGATAAGAGAAATAAAAGCTCTTTACCCCGACTGTGCGGTAACTCTTTCTCTCGGTGAAAGAAGCCGTGAATCCTATGAAAAACTTTACAGAGCAGGAGCAGACCGCTATCTTCTCCGCCACGAAACGGCAGACGAAAAGCATTATTCACTGCTTCATCCCGAAAATCTCACTCTTAAAAGCCGAATGGAATGTCTTAAAAATCTCAAAGAAATCGGATTCCAGACAGGCTGTGGCTTTATGGTCGGCTCGCCCTTCCAGACTGCGAAATGCCTCGCAAAGGATCTTAAATTCATCGAAGAATTTAAGCCTGATATGGTAGGCATAGGGCCCTTTATACCACACAAGGATACGCCCTTTGGCGATTATGCCGCAGGCAGTGCAGAGCTTACCTGTTTTCTTCTCTCGGTAATCAGAATTATCCATCCTCCTGTGCTTCTCCCCTCTACTACTGCCTTGGGAACCCTGGAGGAAGGCGGCAGAGAAAAAGGCATCCTTCACGGTGCAAACGTCATTATGCCTAACCTCTCCCCTACGGATGTGAGAGATAAGTATATGCTTTACAATAATAAGCTTTCCACAGGTGCCGAATCGGCGCAGAAGCTGGACGAGCTGAAAAAGAAAATCGACTCCATCGGCTATAAAATAGCCACTGAAAAAGGAGACATTATAAAACAATCTACTGAAAGGAAGTAACAATATGGCAATCTACAACCCCAAATCACTCAAAGCAGAGGAATTCATCAATGACGGAGAAATCCGTGCCACTCTCGAATATGCAGAGGCTAATAAAAATAACCGCGAGCTTATTTTAGGCATTATCGAAAAGGCACGTCCCCGCAAAACAGAGACAGGTACTGTCTGCTCAGGTCTCTCACACAGAGAGGCAAGTGTGCTTTTAGCCTGCGAGGAAGAAGACCTTATCGAAAAAATCTACGAGGTTGCTGATGAAATCAAACTCTCCTTCTACGGCAACAGAATCGTTATCTTCGCACCACTTTATCTTTCCAACTACTGCGTAAACGGCTGTGTTTACTGCCCCTATCACATCAAAAACAAAAACATTGCCCGTAAAAAACTTACTCAGGAGGAAGTAAAGGCAGAGGTTATTGCTCTTCAGGATATGGGTCATAAGAGACTGGCCATCGAAGCAGGCGAAGACCCGAAGAACAATCCCATCGAATACATTCTCGAATGCATCAAGACTATTTACAGCGTTCACCATAAAAACGGTGACATCCGCCGTGTAAATGTAAACATCGCCGCTACTACAGTAGAAAACTACCGCAAGCTCAAAGAAGCAGGTATCGGCACCTACATTCTTTTCCAGGAAACCTATCATAAGGAAAGCTATCTCCAGCTTCATCCCACAGGACCCAAGCACGACTACGATTACCATACAGAGGCTATGGACAGAGCTATGGAGGGCGGTATTGATGATGTAGGACTCGGCGTTCTATTCGGTCTCGAGATGTACAAATACGAGTTCGCAGGTCTTATAATGCACGCTGAGCATCTGGAAGCGGTTCACGGCGTAGGACCTCACACCATCAGTGTTCCACGTATCAAAAAAGCTGACGACATCGACCCCACAGCCTTCGACAACTCAATTTCCGATGACATATTCGCTAAAATCACTGCCTGCATCCGTCTCGCAGTACCCTACACAGGTATGATTATCTCCACCCGTGAAACAGAGGAAACAAGAACTAAGCTTCTGCGTCTCGGTGTTTCGCAGGTAAGCGGCGGCTCAAGAACCTCAGTCGGTGGCTACACCGAGGAGGAAAGACCTCACGACACCGAGCAGTTCGATGTTTCTGACCAGAGAACTCTCGATGAGGTTGTTGCCTGGCTGATGGAAAACGGCCACATTCCCTCCTTCTGCACAGCCTGCTACCGTGAAGGAAGAACAGGTGACCGCTTTATGTCTCTGTGCAAAAACGGACAGATTATCAACTGCTGTCATCCCAATGCACTTATGACCCTTACAGAATACCTTGTGGACTATGCAAGCGACAGAACAAAGGAAATCGGCTTTAAGATGATAGACGAGGAAATTGAAAAAGTAACCAAGGACAAGGTAAAGGCTATCGCCAAGCAGAACATCGAAGATATCAAAAATTCGAACAGAAGAGATTTCAGGTTTTAACCTCTCCGTCAGCTGTCGGCTGACACCTCTCCTTTCAGGAGAGGCTCATTCACTCAATAAAAGAAAGGAGAATTTTATGAGCCTTAATAATGTTCCTTCCTCAGAAAGAGTTCACATCGGCTTTTTCGGTCTGAGGAATGCGGGTAAGTCCAGTCTCGTAAATGCAGTTACAGGGCAAAATCTTGCCGTGGTATCTGATGTTAAAGGCACCACCACGGACCCTGTTAAAAAGGCAATGGAGCTTTTACCTGTAGGTCCCGTGGTAATCATCGACACCCCCGGCATCGACGATGAAGGCATTCTCGGTGAAATGCGTGTGCAGAAAGCAAAAGAAATCCTTCATAAGACCGATATTGCCGTGCTTGTACACGATGCAAGTGAAGAACTCACCGAAGCGGAAAAGGAGCTTATAGACCTTTTTAAGGAGAAAAAAATGCCCTTTATTATCGCCCATAACAAATGCGATACTCTCGGAGGTTTTCCTGAAAATAAAGGAAACGAAATATATGTCAGCGCCCTCACCGGTGAAAACATCATTTCTCTTAAGGAGCTTATCGCTGAAACTGCCAAGGACACAAAAACCGAAAAAGTTATCGTCAGCGACCTTATAAATGCGGGTGATACTGTGCTTTTAATCATTCCCATCGACAAGGCTGCTCCCAAGGGCAGACTCATTCTCCCTCAGCAAATGACCCTGCGTGACATTTTAGACAGGGGTGCAATCCCAATCTGTTGCCGTGACAGCGAGCTTACGGCTACTCTTGACAAACTCAAGGAGCCTCCCGCCCTCGTTATCACCGACTCACAGGTTTTCGGTAAGGTATCGAAGGCTTTACCCGAAAGCATTCCCCTCACTTCTTTTTCCATTCTTATGGCAAGATACAAGGGCGACCTCCCCTCTCTGCTGAAGGGTGCTGATGCTCTCGCCTCACTGCGTGACGGTGACAGGGTGCTTATCAGCGAGGGATGTACCCATCACAGGCAGTGCAACGACATCGGTACTGTGAAAATGCCGAAATGGATAGAGGACTACTCGGGGGCGAAACCTGACTTTTCCTTCACAAGCGGCGGAGAGTTTCCCGAGGATTTAACGACCTTTAAGTTAGTCGTTCACTGCGGCGGCTGTATGCTGAATGAAAAGGAAATGCAGTCAAGGACTGAAAGGTGCCTTTCACAGGATGTACCTATCGTTAATTACGGTATGGCGATTGCGAAAATGAACGGTATACTTGAGAGAAGTATTGCGGTGTTTGAATAAAGTAAAAGAGCGATGCGGTATGCATCGCTCTTTGTTATTTAATAGTGTGCCACACCGCACTGACATACGGGATTAGCTTTGAAAAGTTTAAAGAATACACGGAGAATTTTCCAGATAAAGCCCATAAAGCCTGATTTGTGGCAAAGGTGAGAGCAGTCAGGAGCATCCGGTTCATCAGACGGTTCGTCAATTATTTTACTGCTTTCATCAACAAGTACATACTCACTGAAATGATCAGTTTCGAAGATAATGTAGCCGTTTTCATATCTGCTTGGAATTTTTGTTATATTACCGTTAATGTCAAGATAATATACAACGCAATCTTTTGCACTGAAATCTGCAGGTACGGGAATTTTAACCGTTACTGTACCGTTGGGCTGTACTTTTTCACCGTTGACTTTAAAGCAGATATTATAAGGTAAATATTTGTCGTACATGTCACCAAAAGCAAAGTTTGCGTTAATGGCTGTTTGAGTTACGGTAAGTTCTGCATTTTCATCGAAGGTGCCACTCGAAAAACTTGCTTCTACACCTGTATCGTCTGTCACTGTAATCTGTTCATTATTATAATGAACCGTCGCTGTACTTAATGATTCGTTACCAGCAGCAATAACTATTTTCTTCCAATCTTCTTCTGAACCCGAATAATACACGTCTTTCAGTTCGTTACACTTATAAAAAGCATACGAACCTATTTCAGTAACGCTTTTTGGAATAACGATGCTGTTAAGAGCTGAACAACCTCTAAACATATATCCACTGATTTTGATTATACTATTCGGCAACACAACGCTTTTAAGGCTTGTACATTCATCAAACAAATTGCTTCCCAAACTTGACACACTGTTTGGAATAACCACACTTGTTAAATTAGCGCAATTGGAAAAAGCACTCCATTCAATGCTTTCCACACTATCAGGAATTTCCACACCTACAAGATTATCAGCACCAACAAAAGAATGACTTCCTATTACCTTCACATAATTCGGAATTACATATTTTGCATCCTTTCGACCTGCAGGATACTGAATTATTTTTGTTTTATCTGAATTTAACAAAACACCGTCTTCACTCGAAAAATACTTATTATCGCTTTCAACGGTTATGCATTCAAGATTTTCACAGAATTGGAAACAAGACGTACCAATAGATGTTATGTTGCCATTTATTGTAACACTTGTAAGGCCCGATTTTTCAAAGGCATAGTCACCTATCGTCAATATGCTATCCGGGAGAATTATGTTTTTTAGGTTTGTACACTCATAAAATGACCAATCACCTATACAAGTTACACTGTTGCTCATTGATACATATTCAAGGCTTTCACAAGTATAAAAAGTCATTTGCTCTATTTCGGTAATACCACTACCAATCACCACATCCGTCAGACTTTTACAACCCCAAAAAGCTTCAGTCCCTATACGTTCTACACTATCAGGAATTATGATTTTTTCTAACTTGCTTGAATTAAATGCGTTTTCGGCAATCTCTTTTGTATTAGCCGATATTTTTATGTCTTTCAAACTCGATTTTTTAAATTCAGATAAAGTTATTACACTATCAGGAAGATCAATACTCTCCAATCCTATACAGTATTCAAAAGCATTTGAACCTATAGTTTTAACCTTTTCACCCACTACCACATTTCTAAGTTTACTGCAACACCAAAAAGCACATGTCGGTATTTCTGTCAAACCACCACCGATTGTAACATCGGTAAGCTCCTCACAATGAGCAAATACATATTCGCCAAGCTCCTTTACACTATCCGGCAGTGTTATACTTTTGAGCCCGGTGCAATACTCAAAAACTCTATCTCCAATATATTCTATGCTTCCCGGGATTACAACCTTATTAAGTTTTATCCCTTGAAAAACAGAGCCAGCTATGGTTTTTGTTCCTTCTTTTATAATAAATTCGTCGATTATGCAGCTTCCTTCTTCCCCCCGGTTAACATCAACAAGGTGTTTTCCGATGTATAATGCCTCCTCTTCCCAATTTAATTTATTATCATAATAGCTACAATAAGAAAATGCTGCGGCTCCAATTTTTCTTACATAATCAGATATTATTATTTTATTAATACCTGACCGGTAAAAAGCTCGGACTCCTATGCTTTCAATATTATTGCCAATTGTAACACCAGTAATCATCCAGTTATCCATAAAAGCCTCAGAGCCAATTGCCGTTACAGGATAACCATCAACTTCTTCAGGTACAACCAAATCACCTTCGAGATAAGAGCCGGTAATAGTTGCTTCTCCATTCTTAACATAATAATAATATCCTTTATCCATACCGTCCTCCGCACTTGCACCGAAAGCCAAGCACATCATAAGCATAAGCACTAAAACAATGCCAATTAAAAGTTTTTTGCCTGTTTTCATTATTTTTTCTTCCTTTCAAAATTAATATACAGCCGAGTAAAACATCAACTTCAGTAAATATTATAACCTGTTTCAGGTTATAAGTCAATAACCTAATTCAGGTTATGATAATATTTTTTTTATGGAGTTGATAATATGTACAAACGTATAAGAGACCTTCGGGAAGACCGTGATTTGAACCAGACTAAAGTTGCAAAATATCTCGGTATGAGTCAAACAGGATATTCGAAATATGAAACAGGAGAAAATGATATACCTACTGTAATTTTAATTAAGCTTGCCGATTTTTATAATGTTTCCGTTGATTTTCTTCTCGAAAGAACTGACAATCCCGAAATTAACAGATAAAGCCGTTCATCTATTTTGAATGAACGGTTGTTTTTTTACTAACCTCTCCGTCAGACTATCGTCTGCCACCTCTCCTTTCAGGCGAGGCAGATAGGCTCTCCTGAAAGGAGAGCTGTCACGAAGTGACTGAGAGGTAAAAAAAAAGACTCCCACATTAGTGAGAGTCTTGATTTTTAAACTATTCGAATTAGTCGTTGATAGCGATAACAACGCCTGAACCAACAGTACGGCCACCTTCACGGATAGCGAAACGAAGACCTTCTTCGATAGCGATTTCTGTGATAAGTTCAACGTCCATTTCAACGTTGTCACCAGGCATACACATTTCTGTGCCTTCGGGAAGGCTGATGATACCTGTAACGTCAGTTGTTCTGAAGTAGAACTGGGGACGGTAGTTGTTGAAGAAAGGAGTATGACGGCCGCCTTCATCCTTATTAAGAACGTAAACCTGACCACGGAACTTTGTGTGGGGGTGGATTG
>JAZNMU010000144.1:0-5078 GCA_045579865.1 Acutalibacteraceae bacterium | reverse complement strand
TCCCCTGAAAGGGGAGGTGGATTTGCAGTGCAAAGACGGAGAGGTTTTCCTGCTGTGACACATAATCGGTAGGAGCGGGTATTATCTGCCCGATGTTGTTTTTACACATTCTATGTGATATAATGAATTAAATAAAACTGATAGGGTGATTTTATGGCTTCTCTGCGTTTCCGTTGTCTTATTGATAATTATTTATGTGATATTACACCTTTTAAATCTTATGTGGAAAAGGGCGCACCTGATGTAGGGTTAATACTTATAGCTTTCGATGAAAATGAATTTGATACAATCCGTAATCTTTTCATAGAAAGTGTCCGTGCCGGACATGAAGCATACTTAAACCGAATACAACTTGAAGGCAGTGACGGATATCTTTATATTTTATCACAAACATCTATTGAGAAAAAAGAGAAAATGCCTCATTCGATTATGCGTGCATACAAGCATTATTATAAATTCAAGAAAAAAGAAAACAAAGGCAAACAATGGATTGAAGAAAATAATAACAATCAAAATAACGGTTTAACAAAACTTTCCGGTGGTAAGTTTTCTGCTTATAAGTACAATGATAAAGAAAATGAAATGTGTTTTCCTTTCAGGCTTCGCATAAGTAAAGGAAAGAACAAGCCTTTATTTGTTCTCTTTCACGGTGCAGGAGCGATGGGAAAAGACAATGTAAAGCAACATTTTGAAAATATGCCTTTATATAAGCATATATTGAAAGAAGACTGCAGCATACTTTTGCCGCAGGCTCCCTTTGGTTCAAATAAAGGCGATGATACAACACAGAATTATATAAAATCGGTAAAAAAACTTATCGATGAACTTCCTATTGATTTCGACAGAAAGAGAATATATGTTATAGGTACTTCCTTTGGCGGATTCTGTGTGTGGCATATTGCATATCTTTTCCCTGAATACTTTGCGGCGGCAGTTCCCGTTATGGGGTCATTGTGCTTTGATTCCAAGTTTGACAGTTATGATGTTCATAGATTGGCTAAAACACCCTTTTGGGTAGCACATTCATCGGATGATACTAATGTGAGAATAGACAGCGATGATTATTATGTTGCCGAGCTTGAAAAACTCGGGGCAGATATAAAATATACCCGCTGGAATAAATACGGACACTCTATGTACAGAAAATTCTATAAAACAGAAAAATGGGCAGAGTGGTGTATGACTAAAACAAAATAACAACAATAACCGCACAGGACATCACATCCTGTGCGGTTTAGTGTTTACTTCAGCCTCCCTGAAAGGAGAGGTCATGCTTTGCGTGACGGAGTGGTTTCCTTGACTTCTCCGTCATAAAATGCTAATATTAATCGAAGGGAGTGATATAATGCTCGGCAAAATTATCTGTATTATTTCTAACTATGCCGTACTGATGTGGCTTAATTATAAATGGTCTGCTGACGGAGTACAGTTGAAAAAGGTCAAAGCTAACAGAATACTTAACCCTGTTTTATATTATATTTTAACTCCCTATAACGGAAAATATAAAGGGAAAAGAAAGCATAAGGTTTATGAATTGGGACTGATAATAGTTGAAATCGTCTGTAATTTGTTCTTTATAACTATGATTATTGACACTTTGTTTTTGAAAGACTATTTCTGGAACATACAGGGTTGGTTGGGTTACATATACAGTATGTCAGTACCGATTACAGGAGTTGTGTATATGATTATTGCTGAAATAGTCAGAAAGTTACAGGATAAATCCAATCGATGAACAGGTATATAAAACCAAAGCACAGGACGAAATATCCTGTGCTTTCATCTTTATTCATTCGGCGGAATACCGTTTCCTTTTATGAAACTTATCCCGCGATTCCGAATTGCGAATTCCGCATTCCGAATTATTTGAAATATTCTACAGCTGCCTTGAACATCTGAATATCATACTCACCGGGAACATTCTTATAAAGACCGTCGCCGATTCTTTCACTGTGACCCATCTTACCGAATACACGGCCGTCGGGAGAGGTGATACCCTCGATAGCACAGAGAGAACCGTTGGGGTTGAAGTCGATGTCTGATGTTGCATTGCCCTCAAGGTCAACATACTGTGTAGCGATCTGTCCGTTTGCGGCAAGCTCTGCGATAAGCTCAGCGGAAGCGAGGAATTTACCTTCACCGTGGGAGATAGGAACATTTACTACATCGCCTACATTCATACGGCTGAGCCAGGGAGACTTCACAGAAGCGATTCTTGTGTGTACGATTCTGCTCTGGTGTCGGCTGATGTTATTGAAGGTAAGGGTGGGACAGCTCTCGTCTGTATCTATAATCTTACCGTAGGGAACGAGACCTAACTTAATGAGAGCCTGGAATCCGTTACAGATACCGCACATAAGACCGTCACGGTTATCTAAAAGGTCTGTAACTGCTTCTTTAACTGCGGGGTTACGGAAGAATGCGGTAATGAACTTAGCTGAACCGTCGGGCTCGTCACCGCCTGAGAAGCCACCGGGGATGAAGATAATCTGTGCTTCCTTAACCTTTGCAGAGAAGCCTTCTACACTGCGGGCAACATCCTCTGCAGTAAGGTTTCTGATTACGAAGATTTCAGCCTCACCGCCTGCTGCTTCTACTGCACGTGCTGAGTCGTATTCACAGTTTGTGCCGGGGAATACGGGAATAAGCACCTTGGGCTTAGCAACCTTGTTTTTGGGAGAAGCACTGCACTTACCGTCGAAGGAGAAGGTGGGGATTTCGCCCTCGTCTTCCTTTGCCTTGGTGGGATATACATCTTCGAGTACGGCTGTATGTAATTTGTAAAGCTCATCGATTGTTGCGCTGTCGTCTTCGAGAACGATAACGGGCTCTGCGGTGGTTTCACCGATTTTCATTACACCGGGAAGCTCTACGTCCTCTGTCAGCTCTGCTACAAGGAAGCCCCACATACCGAGATGCCAGTTTTCGCCGAGGCTTGCACAGGACTTAAAGCCTATGTGATTACCGAAGGACATCTTCATCACTGCTTCACCGATGCCTCTTTCTACTGCCCAGGATGCCTTTACCTTGCCTTCTTTAGTGAGAGCGTGGAATGCTTCCCAAGTTGCTTTGAGGCTGTCAGCACTTTCATCAGCAGCACCGAAAAGATAAACGGGATTTCCTGCTTCCTTGAATTCAGGGCTGATAACATCCTGCTTTTTGATGGGAGCGATAGCGAAGGAAATAAGTGTGGGAGGAACGTCCTTGTCGAGGAAGGAGCCTGACATGGAGTCCTTACCGCCGATAGCGGCTGCACCGAGCTCAAGCTGTGCGTCTAAAGCACCGAGAAGAGCGGCGAAGGGCTTGCCCCAACGCTCAGGTTCTGTACGGAGCTTTTCAAAGAATTCCTGTAAGGTAAGATATGCTTTCTTGTAGTCACAGCCTGCGGCTACAAGCTTAGCTACGGAGTTATAAATAGAAGCGTGAGCACCTGTGTAGGGGTCAACTGAAAGGTGGTCGGGATCACAGCCCCAGCTGAATACGCTTGCCTGGTCTGTTTCCTGTCCGGGAAGAACGGGTAATACAGCGGCCATAGACTGGGTTGGAGTGAGCTGACGCTTACCGCCGTAGGGCATAAGAACACTGCCTGCACCGATGGTGGAGTCGAAGCGCTCTACGAGACCTCTCTGGCTTGCAGTGCGGAGGTCGGAAGCCATTTCACGAAGTGAGCCGAACATAGCCTTGCTTAATACGGAAAGGTCCTTTTCTGTAACGTCTACGTCGGTATGCTTAACGGCACCGTTTGTGTCGAGGAATTCACGGCTGAGGTTGGCAATTATGTTGCCCTTCCACTTCATAACCATACGCTCTTCCTCTGTTACCACAGCTACACGGTAAGCCTCGAGGTTTTCTTCTTCTGCGAAGGCGATGAACTTGTCAGCATCCTCAGCGGATACTACAACTGCCATTCTTTCCTGTGATTCGGAAATAGCGATTTCTGTACCGTCGAGACCTTCATACTTTTTACGGACTGCGTCAAGGCCAATCTGAAGACCGGGAGCAAGCTCGCCGATAGCATCAGATACCCCGCCTGCACCGAAGTCGTTACATCTTTTGATAAGACGGGTAACCTCTGCGTTACGGAAAAGTCTCTGAATCTTTCTTTCTTCGGGAGCATTACCCTTCTGAACCTCAGATGCCATAGTGGTAAGAGATTTCATATTGTGGCTCTTTGATGAACCTGTAGCACCGCCGATACCGTCACGGCCTGTGCGTCCGCCGAGGAGAACGATTACATCACCAGGAGCGGGACGTTCACGGCGTACATTGTAAGCGGGAGCGGCGGCAACTACTGCACCGCATTCCATACGCTTGGCTACGAAGCCTTCGTGGTACATTTCTGCTACGTGACCTGTGGCAAGACCGATCTGGTTACCGTAGGAGGAATAGCCTGCGGCAGCAGTCTGACAGATTTTTCTCTGAGGAAGCTTACCTGCCATAGTTTCTGCGATGGTCTTTCTCGGGTCGCCTGCACCTGTTACGCGCATAGCCTGATGAACATAGGCACGGCCTGAAAGGGGGTCACGGATACAGCCGCCGATACAGGTAGCCGCACCGCCGAAGGGCTCGATTTCTGTGGGATGGTTATGAGTTTCGTTTTTGAACATAAGAAGCCAATCCTGGTCTTCTCCGTTTACTGTAGCAGTAACGTGGATGGAGCAGGCGTTGATTTCTTCACTTTCGTCAAGCTCGGGAAGAAGACCGCGCTTTTTGAGTGTCTTGGTACCGATGGTAGCGATGTCCATAAGTGTCTGAGGACGCTTCGCAGCCTTTTCTTCGCCGTAAACTTCTACTCTTGCGGCAAGATAACGATCATAGGCTTCCTGTACTGCAGGGTCGCTGATGCGTACATTATCGATATGAGTGGAGAATGTGGTGTGACGGCAGTGGTCAGACCAGTAAGTGTCAACTACGCGGATTTCAGTAATAGTGGGGTCTCTGTGTTCTGTATCTCTGAAATAAGCCTGAAGGAACTTAAGGTCGTCAAGGTCCATAGCAAGACCCTTTTCATCAAGAAGCTCCTTAAGTGCGCTTTCATCCATACCGATAAAGCCGTCTACAGTAGCAACTGTTTCGGG
>JAZNMU010000143.1:0-19585 GCA_045579865.1 Acutalibacteraceae bacterium | reverse complement strand
GTGACGGCCCGCCATCTTATCACCGACCTGAATCTTTCTCTTCTGAGCGATGTAGCAGCGTACTACCTTATTAACGCCGGGAGAAAGCTCGTCGCTGTTTTCTCTGGTGAACTCTTCTACGTTAACAACGATACCGTATTCACCGTGAGGAACACGGAGAGAGGTGTCTCTTACTTCTCTTGCCTTTTCACCGAAGATAGCACGGAGAAGTCTCTCTTCTGCAGTAAGCTCTGTTTCACCCTTAGGAGTAACCTTACCTACGAGAATGTCGCCTGCGTGTACTTCGGCACCGACACGGATGATACCTCTTTCGTCAAGGTCCTTAAGAGCATCACCGACATTGGGAATGTCGTTTGTGATTTCTTCGGGTCCGAGCTTGGTATCTCTGGCTTCGAGCTCGTATTTTTCGATATGGATAGATGTGTAAACATCATCACGTACTAACTTTTCATTAATGAGAACGGCGTCTTCGTAGTTGTAGCCTTCCCAGGTCATAAAGCCGATAAGAGCATTTTTACCAAGGGAGATTTCGCCGTTATCTGTAGCAGGACCGTCAGCGATAACCTGCTTTTCCTCTACACGGTCACCAACCTTTACAACAGGCTTCTGATTGATACAGGTGCCCTGGTTGGAGCGCATAAACTTGATAAGATTATAGGTATCTACACGGTTGTCGTCTGTGAGAACATCAACCTTGTCAGCACTTACATAGGTAACGGTACCTGCTGCTTTAGCCAGTACACATACGCCTGAGTCTGTAGCTGCCTTATATTCCATACCTGTACCTACCATAGGAGAGTCACAGGTAAGAAGAGGAACTGCCTGACGCTGCATGTTTGAACCCATGAGAGCACGGTTAGCGTCGTCGTTTTCGAGGAAGGGAATGAGAGCTGTAGCAACAGAAACAACCATCTTCGGTGAAACGTCCATATAATCTGCTCTGGAGGGATCGATTTCGAGGAATTCGTCACGATGACGGGCATTAACCTTATTTCTTACAAAGCGGTTTTCCTCGTCAAGTCGTTCATTAGCCTGAACAACTGTGTATTCGTCTTCTACATCAGCTGTCATATATTCGAAGGACTCGAGAACCTTACCTGTTTCCTTGTCGATGGGACGGAAGGGAGCCTCGATGAATCCGTATTCGTTGATTCTTGCAAATGTAGCAAGATAGGAGATAAGACCGATGTTGGGACCTTCAGGAGTTTCGATGGGACACATACGGCCGTAGTGTGAGTAGTGAACGTCTCGAACGTCGAAGCCTGCACGGTCACGTGAAAGACCGCCGGGGCCGAGAGCTGAAAGTCTTCTTTTGTGAGTAAGCTCTGCGAGGGGGTTATTCTGGTCCATAAACTGTGAAAGGGGTGATGAACCGAAGAACTCTCTTACAGCTGCGATAACAGGTCTTGTATTGATAAGAGCCTGGGGAGTAACCTTTTCGCTTTCCTGTGCCTGGAGAGTCATTCTTTCCTTGATAACTCTTTCCATACGGGAGAAGCCTACACGGAACTGATTCTGTAAAAGCTCGCCTACGCTTCTGATACGGCGGTTACCGAGATGGTCGATGTCATCGGCATTACCTACACCGTTTGCCAGACAGTTGAGGTAGTTGATTGAAGCAAGAATATCATCAACGATGATGGTTTTGGGGATAAGCTCGTCAGCCTTTGCTTCAAGATAAGCGAGACCTTCTTCCTTGCTCATTCCTTCCATTTCAGTGAGAGCATCCATAAGAACGGTGTATCTTACGTTTTCGTTGATGCCAACAGACTTTAATTCTTCGTCTGTGTAATCGGGAAGGTAGCCCTTGATGTCTACCATCTGGTTTGAGATAACCTTTACGGGCTCCTCGAGACCTTCTACGGAAACATAGGCAACCTTTGCGCCTGCCTGTTCGATTTCGAGAGCACGTGCCTTAGTGATAAGCTCGCCTTCGTCGGCGATGATTTCACCTGTAAGCTCGTTAACGATGGGAGCTGCAAGTCTGAATCCGCGGATTCTGTCGGAGATACCGAGCTTTTTGTTGTACTTATAACGGCCCACTCTGGAAAGGTCATATCTTCTCTCATCGAAGAACATACCTTCGATGTGGTTCTGTGCGCTTGCAAGCGTGGGAGGCTCACCGGGACGGAGCTTTTTATATATTTCGATAAGTGCTTCGTCGCTGTTCTTTGAGTTATCCTTTTCGAGGGTAGCTTCGATTCTGTCGTCGTAGCCGAAGAACTCACGGATATCTGTGTCAGTGGAAACGCCTAAAGCACGGATAAGTGTGGTGATGGGGATTTTTCTGTTTTTGTCGATTCTTACGAAGAAGAGATCGTTCTGGTCAGTTTCATATTCGAGCCATGCACCGCGGCCAGGAATGATAGTAGAAGTGAAAAGCTTTTTACCTGTAACATTATGAGTCATTCCGAAATATGCGCCGGGAGAACGGACAAGCTGTGAAACGATGGCACGCTCAGCACCGTTGATAATGAAGGTACCGCTTTCGGTCATAAGGGGGAAATCACCCATATATACTTCGCTTTCCTTCACTTCGCCTGTTTCCTTATTATAAAGGCGTACAGTGAGTCTCATGGGAGCAGAGTAAGTGGTGTCTCTCTCTTTACACTCCTTAACGGTGTACTTGGGTTTGTCATCCATACGGTAGTCAACGAAGGAAAGGACTAAATTACCGCTGTAGTCGGTAATGTCAGACATATCCTTGAGAACTTCCTTAAGACCGATGTCGATGAACCATTTGTAAGAATCCTTCTGAACCTGGATAAGATTGGGCATCGGCATAACTTCTTTGATTTTACCGAAGCTCTTTCTTACGTTTGTTCCGAGTTTTACGTCGGTTACGTTTACCATTGGCTTATCACTCCATATCTTTATTATTTTCCTCGGGTGAGGAATTGCTTTACGATGTTTTTTTCGAAAATGTATTGACATTTTCTCATATAAATGTTAATATGCAATTGTGGGAAAAGGCACTAAGGCATAATTACACATTATATGTTTTGCTATGATAACATATTTGTGTTTTTGTTGTCAAGAGTTTTTCCTGTATTTTTTTATATTTTCGGGATTTTTTCGCATAAAATAATAGTTTAACCGCCTTAAAGGGCGGATTTTTTCTTTTTCAGCAAGATTTCATCCTGTCTTTACACCTTAAAATAAGAAAGCACTCCCCTGCCTCAAAGGAAGTCAAGGGAGTGTATTTTTCTGTTTTTGAATTATTTCACTGCATAAACGCACGGGTTAGTGTGCATTTTTCGCAATCGTTAATGATTACTGTTTGTTATATTCTTTTAGCAGATAGTTTTCAATTTCGTCTAAAAACCTTCCTGCATCCTCATATTGCCTTATGGCATCTTCTTTTGCAATAACAAAGAAATCATCATAGTCACTATTGTTTCGTGCGAGAAACAATCTTCGTATTATTGATGACAGTTCTCTATCAAAAATATCGCTTTTAATATACAGTTTCTGAAACTCTGCAATCACGCCCGAATGCTTTTTACTGTCAATGGAATCCAAAGCCAACACAGCACGAATAGCATGAAATACGGCATAATAAGATCTGTTGGCAAGTGATTTATAGCTTCCGTTGTCGGCAAGCAGAGAGGCATCTGCCAGACATTCTTTGGCTTTTTCCAGTCTTAATTTCGATAATATGATTTTCTCTTCAGACAGCAATACGGATTCCCTCCCTATCAACATTACCGTAAAACGGCAAGACATTCAGATAGCGTTCAAAAACATCAGCAGAAACTACGTGAACAGATATTATGGTATCATAGAACAGTTCCAGATCTGTCATTTCGTTAGAAAGGGCCTCTGTATATTGCCAACACTTTTCGGGAGGAATATGCGCCAGTATCATCATATCAACATCCGAATGTTTGTCATAATCTCCACGGGCATAGGAACCGTAAAGTATAACCGAATCAAGCTTTTCTCCAAACAACGCATTTGCCTGCTTCGCAACCTGCTGTGTTATAGCTTGCAACTGATTTGCCGTACACATAATCTCACCTCTTTCTGTTTTTATTATATACAAATAAAAAAATAAAATCAATAGTTTTAAAAAACATAACCGCCGATGAAAAGACTCATCGGCAGTATTCATTTTAAATCATATACCGAACAGACTTATTATCGCATTGATGATGCTAATGAAAAAGTCGATTATTTTAGAGAAGGGATTTTTAAAGGATATAAGCGCATCATCACTGAGTGTCTGTGACGAAAGCCAGGTAATAAAGCCCTCGGGATAAGTGAGATTTACGCTGTTGCCGAGACCGTCAACAGTAGTCATAGCCTTATACTCACTGCCGTCATCCATAAAAAGATCGTTAAGCACAGGTGTCCAGGTGTTATGGATTTCATCCTTCTGAAGACCTCCGCCTGTGCCGTAGTAGGCAGAAAAGCTGGACCAACGGTTATTCTGAGGATTTTCCGAATGCTTATTAAGATAAGAAAAATAAGTTTTTACTGATGTGTTTGATAGCTGAGGATAATTATCGTTGCTGTTATTGAACACCCAGACAGCGGTCTTTGAAAGGCCCTTAAGCTCTGTGTTTGTAGGAATGTAAACAGGTGAAATAGGGAAAATAGCGGCGAAAACATCAGGATAGGCTGCTGCTATTTTATATGTGCCCTTACCGCCCATAGAGTTACCTCCTGCATAAATACGGTTAAGGTCGATATTTTTTCCGTATTCCTCGATAAAATCATCGAGAACCTTTTTTGCATCCTCTACCGCAAAGTCCCATGCCAGGTTTATACTCTTTGTAGGGTCTCGGGGCAGAAGAAGGAAGGCACCACCCGCATCCTTGAAGCGTGCCTGAAATTCGTCGGTAGAAAACTTATATATATCGCTGTTTCTGAGCTGATGACCGGGATAATCGCCCGAGGAGTTACCGTGCAACCAGAGAATGAGCGGATATTTCGTAGTGTCATCCTCCCCTTTTACAGGTGAAAAGTAAACATAATCAAGCACACTCTGTCCGTCCTTGAATGTTTTAAATGCCGCTTCGGGTCCTTCCCTGAGCGAAACAGCCGAGGCAGTTAGAGTAAATGACAAAAGTATAAGCACTGAAAGAAAAAGTGAAAGTGTTTTTTTCATAAGGAATCCTCCTTCGTTAATACTCTGTTAATAATTATAATCACATTTCCCTCTTCTGTCAACGGTATAAAAAAAATTAATATCCCGGTAAACATTACACCATAACTTAGCAAAAAAGACTCTTCCCGAAGGAAAAGTCCTGAGCTTATAAGATATTATAAATCCTTGAGATGCTTACTTCTGGAAGGATGACGGAGCTTTCTGAGAGCCTTGGCTTCAATCTGTCTGATTCTTTCACGGGTAACATTGAATGCCTTACCTACCTCTTCGAGAGTCTGAGGTGTACCGTCACGGAGACCGAAGCGCAGACGTAAAACCTCTGCTTCTCTCGGTGTAAGAGTTTCGAGCACCTCGTTAACCTTAGCCTTGAGGAAGGTCATAGCGGCTGCATCGGCAGGTGAAAGAGCATCCTCGTCGGGAATGAAGTCACCGAGATGGCTGTCCTCCTCTTCACCGATAGGTGTTTCGAGAGAAACAGGCTCCTGAGAAATACGAAGGATGTCACGTACCTTCTCTGTCTGCATACCCAGCTCCTTTGCTATATCCTCAGGAGAGGGATCCTTACCGTCACGGTGAAGAAGCATATTGCTTGTCTTTTTTACCTTATTGATGGTTTCGACCATATGAACGGGAATACGTATGGTTCTGCCCTGATCGGCGATAGCACGGGTGATAGCCTGTCTTATCCACCAGGTAGCATAGGTAGAGAACTTGAAGCCCTTTGTATGGTCAAACTTATCTACAGCCTTGATAAGACCCAGGTTGCCCTCCTGGATAAGGTCGAGGAACATCATACCTCTGCCCACATATCTCTTTGCAATAGAAACAACGAGACGGAGATTTGCCTTGGTGAGGATTTCCTTGGCTTCCTTATCGTTATTTGAAATACGGATAGCGAGGTCAATTTCTTCCTCGGGAGAAAGAAGGGGCACTCTGCCTATATCCTTAAGGTATACCTTTACAGGGTCATCGATAACGCTCTTCGGGTCAGCGGCAGCGATGGAAGAATTATCGTAATCCTTCGGAAGGTCAATATCAATGGAGATGTTTTCGAGGATTTCATCACTGAGGTCATCGACGATTTCTACGCCTGCAGCCTCAAGCTTTGAATAAACCTTCTCCATTTCGTCCACATCCACATCGGCTTCTACGAGAACTGTGTCAATGTCTGTGGAATTGAGCTTACCTGTGGCCATACCTCTGTCGATAAGCGCTTTGATTAATGCATTTTTTTCCTGATTGTCCATATTTATATATCCTTTCTGTTATATACCTTTTATACGGCTTTAAAAGCCTTTTTTCTGCTGATTTATCAGAGCAAGAAAATCCTCGTCACTGAGTGCACCTGCAGAAACGGTCTGCTGTCTTTTTGCACTCTCTTCTCTCATTACCTGTACGCAGTCGGCACAGAATTTGAAGGTATGTCTGAGGCTTTCGTTCTTTTTTATTATCTGAACAAAGGTGTTCATCTCATCGTCAGCAAGCTCCTGTGAAAATGAAGTAAGCTCCAGACTTCTGTGTTCATCTATTCTTTCCGCCAGCAGGGAAAATATTCTGCCGTGAACACTGACGGAAAAATCTTCTGCAGTGACTTCGCCCTTCATTTTTCTGTAATAGTCGGGATTGCGGTAAATGGCGCCCAAAAGCTGTTCTTCGGCAGTTATGGCTCTTATGTTGGTGGAATTTTTCAGAGCAAGCTTCGAATTACGGCTCATAGCCTCCTGCTGAATTTTACGGTATTTTTCTCCCTGTTCCTTTCTCTGTGTCCGTCGGCGGAACTGGTCGATACGGATAGAGATTTTCGCTTTATCCACCTTCAACTCCTCGGAAAGTCGGGAAGTATATATATCCTGAGCGATTACACTGGTTTTTGCTAAAACCTCAGCCGCTTTTTCCAGATATTTCATTTTACCGTCACTTGTTTCAAGGTCGAAGCCCTTACGCAGACGGAGAAGTTCAAATTCTATATCGTTTGCCGCACCGTCAATAAGACTTCTGTAGCGCTCGGGGCCGTACTTTTTCAGTATTTCATCCGGGTCCTTGCCGCCCTCGAGACGGATAACCCTTACCTTCATACCTATGGAAGAGAAAATACCGATGGCTCTGTCCGTAGCCTTCTGCCCTGCATCGTCAGCATCATAGGACAGGATAATCTCATCCGTATATCTTGCTAAAAGATGTGCCATTTCGCTCGTCAGTGCCGTACCGAGACAGGCAATAACATTATCAAAGCCTGCCTGATGAAGAGAGATCGCATCCATATAGCCCTCAACGAGAATGAGGCTTTTCTCCTTAGTGCTTTTCGCCATATTCAGGCCGAAAACACCGAGGCTTTTTTTGTAAACAAGAGTGTCTGAGGAGTTAATGTATTTAGGCTTACTGTCGTCGAGGACTCGTCCGCCGAAAGCAACCACATTACCTCTGACATCGATGATTGGCACCATTACCCTGTTACGGAAGGAGTCGTAAAAGCTGACCTTACCGTTTTTTTCGCTTTTGTTGGCAAGATTGGCTTCGTAAAGCTCCTCATAGCTGTAGCCCTTGCCACGCATATAGGTCAGAAGATTACGCCAACCGTCAGGAGCATAGCCTAAACCGAAGCGGATTATGGTTCCTTTTTTCAGACCTCTTTCTTTATAATAATCAAGTCCTGCCTTCCCCTGCTCTTCGAAAAGACAGGTATTGAAAAAGCGCGCCGCCTCTTTATTGATTTCGTACATTCTTTTTCTTTTTTCAGCAAGCGAGTTATCGTAGCCCTCACTGGGCATCACCATCCCGCATCGGTCACATAAAAGCCTTACGGCTTCGCTGTAATCGAGGTTTTCGGCACGGCGGATAAAGGATATTACCTCACCGCCCGCTCCGCAGCCGAAACAGAAAAAGCTCTGACTTTCGGGGTATACTGTAAAAGACGGTGTTTTTTCATTATGGAAAGGACAAAGACCTACAAGGTTTTTACCGCGTCTTTTAAGAGGAGTATATGATGATATTATCTGCTCGATATCGCTTCTCATACGAAGCTCGGCAAGAAATTCATCGGAAAATCTTTGTGCCAAATCAAACACCATCCTTTCTGTTAAAGTTCAATAGTCTTGTGGGCGGATAATATCCGCCCCGGGATACAAACCTCTCCGTCAGCCTAACGGCTGCCACCTCTCCTTTCAGGAGAGGCTTTTATACGGACACGGCAAGCCGTATCCCTACAGAAATTCATACCGTCAGACTGCGATAAATTCTGCGGACGACCAATGGTCGCCCCTACGGTATTAAATATTCGTAAAGGCGGCGGAATATCTTTTACGATTTTCTCAAATCTTACACGCGATTGCGCATTGCGAATTCCGCATTCCGAATTGATTCAATAGTTCCAGCCCTTCGGAATGAAATAGTCACCGTAGACCTTAAGCACATAGTCATCGGTCATACCTGCTATGTAGTCACAGGCGGCTCTTTCTGCGCCCTCTTTCCAGGCTATGGTTATGTATTCATTGGGAAGCTCGTTTGGATTTGATACGAAGAATTCGTAAAGAGCCTGTATGAGCTTTATTGCCTTGCCCTCTTCGCTTTTACAGGCAGGGTTAGTGTAAACTCTGTCAAACATAAATTTGTGAAGCATATCGAAGGCTGACTGTATGTCGCTGTCAAGGACAATTTCATCCTTTGTGTTTTCTATCGCTGACATTACGAGAGTATTAATTCTCTGACTTTTGGTCTCACCTAAAATCTTTCTCGCCTCGGCAGGAATGTTTCCTTCGGTGATGATGCCTCCTCTGACGGCATCGTCGATATCGTGATTTATATAAGCGATTCTGTCGGCGAGCTTTACTATTCTGCCCTCGAGAGTGGAAGCCTCCTCACCACGGGTATGACAGAGTATACCGTTTCTTACTTCGTAGGTAAGATTGAGACCCTTACCTTTGTTTTCTAAAAAGTCAACCACTCTGAGACTCTGTTCGAAATGCTTGAAGCCACCGGGATAAACCTCATTAAGTGCTCTTTCACCTGCATGACCGAAGGGAGTGTGCCCCAGGTCGTGTCCGAGAGCAATAGCCTCGGTTAAGGTTTCGTTAAGCGAAAGCCCCATGGCGATGGTACGGGCTATCTGCGAAACCTCCAGAGTATGGGTAAGGCGTGTTCTGTAGTGTGCACTGTCAGGAGCAAGGAAAACCTGAGTTTTATGCTTTAGCCTACGGAAGGCGGGACAGTGAATAATCCTGTCTCTGTCTCTCTGAAAGGCTGTTCTGACGGGACATTCCTCCTCGGGAGTCTGTCTTCCCTTGGTATTCTCACAGAGGAAGCCGTACTGAGAGATGGTTTTTCTTTCATTTTCCAGAGACCTTAGTCTGATGTGAGACATAAAAACACCCCTTTTTTCATCCTTTAAATATATATACGCAATTTTTTTATTTTCTCCCCTAAAATTCCCCTAAATTTTTAAAATTAAATTTCACAGAATTTTTCATCGATTGCCTCACAGTCAAATCTGCCGTTTGAAACATCGATAAGCTTCGCTCTGAAAGAATCAAGAAGTCCCTCAGGAATACGGAAGGTCACGGTGACATTGTCAGTAAATTCCGTATCCTCCACTATGCCGCCGCACTCACAGATAAGAGGCACCAATCTGCCGTAAAAATTATAATCGGCTGTGGCTTTTACTATCTTACACAGAGACATCGTAATGATACCGCCTGAGTCAAGTGCAATCTTCGCTCCGTGGGAATAGGCTCTGACTAGACCGCCCGCACCGAGCATAATGCCGCCGAAATAACGGGTCACCACCACACAGCAGTCGGTGACATCCTCCTTTAAAAGCACATCAAGGCAAGGAATACCTGCGGTGCCCTGTGGCTCACCGTCATCACTGAAACGGCGCACTCCGCCCTCACGAAGGACATAAGCATAAACATTATGGGTAGCATCCCAGTGCTTCGACTTTATACTGCTTATGAAATCCAGAGCCTCCTGCTGAGTTTTGACAGGCTTTACATAACCGATGAATCTGGACTTTTTAACGGTGAATTCATCATTATTTTCAGTTTTTATCGTACGGTATTCGGACATTGGAGTTCCTCCTTGGTAATTAGGAATGCGGAATTCGGAATTCGGAATTGCGGTCGCGGATTTACTGTGATGTAAACTATTACCTTTGTTACCGCAGAATTAACTGTTCGGTAAAAGGCAAAGAGCAATTATAATTATTTATCTGTATAGTTTGTGTTTGTCGTTTTGGCGGTGTAAAGCTGCATTTTACTGATAACCTTACACGGATCTAATCCGGAACGAAGTGACCGTTTATTCCGAATTTCGCATTCCGCATTTCACATTTAATAACGCTTTGCGTTATGAGTAAAATGAAAATAAGACGATACAATAGTTTGCATCGTCTGATTTACATAATGAATAATTATTTGCTGAGATTGAAACGCTTATTGAATCTGTCAACACGTCCGCCTGTATCAACAAGCTTCTGCTTACCTGTGAAGAAGGGGTGGCAGCTTGAACAAATATCAACACGCATATCCTTTTTGGTGGAACCTGTGGCAATTTTAGCACCGCAAGCACATCTTACTTCTGTCTGTTCGTAGTTGGGATGAAGATCTTTTTTCATTTTTGTTCACCTCTTTCGGCTCATTACATTATTTAACGAATGGTATTGTATCACAAGAGAAATGAAAAATCAACATTTTTTTGAAAATAATTTTATTTTTTTATTCGATCGCTATTGCCTTACCTAAATGGAAGGAATAAAGCACCGTTTCTTTAACATTATAATCGGTACACAGAGACAAGGCTTTTCTGTAAAGCTTTACCTGTGAGGAATATTTTTCTATGAATTCCTCTTCGGTTTTAAGTTTGTCGGTCTTATAGTCCACTACCACCAGCTCACCGTTTTCCGTGAAGGCGCAGTCGGCTATACCCTGAATCATAACCTTTTCGTCAGAGAACTCATCGGTGCCCTCATAGACTTCATTTATGGGAACCTCGATGGTGAACTTCTTTTCACGCATTACAGTATCGCTTGAAAGTATTCTTTTCGCAAGTTCGCTTTCAAAGAAATGCTCTACGGCAGATACGTTTATGCCCTCTGCCTGTATGTCGGTGATAATACCTTTATCACGAAGTCTTTCTATCTCCCCGCTCACATCACGGGATGCCCTTTCATAGTCGGCAAACTGCATAAAGGAATGGGTAGCGATGCCTTTCTGCGCACCTGTAAGCCCTCCGACCGATAAAAATGACGGAGCAGATGAAGCGAAATAGTCTCTGTCCACGAAATCTCTGTCAACCTCTGAAGCGGCTCTTTTCATAAGCACACCGGAAAGAGCCTCATACTTATATCTGAAACTCACCTTTTCGTCTATAACTTCGAAAAGCTCTTTATCAGCTTCGGCAGATACTTCTCTTCTTTTTCCCTGAAAAGGCATAGTATCCTCCTCCATAGAGGCAACCACTACCTTAAGAGGCGAGGGACAGTCGATAACTATATGCTCCTGACAGCCGAGAATTTCACGAAGCTCCGAGGCGTCCCTGTGACGCAGAAGAGCTGTTACTATCCATTCACCCATACCGCCTGCAGAGGATACAAGGAAGGGTGAAATCTTTTCCCTTTTCGGATTTATGTTATCAAAACACTTTTTAAGAGTAGTTTCAATGTTATCTGTGCCGTAAACCATAATAAGTCTTTCTCTGGCACGGGTAAGAGCTACATAAAGAACACGAAGCTCCTCACTCAGGCCCTCGAGACCCTTGGAAAGCTTTATGGCACTGTGGCATACCGTATCATACTGGTCAAAGGTGTCAATATCTCTTCTTACTATGCCGAGTCCGTGCTTAAGACTTATAAGAAGGTTTTCTCTTTCGTCTGTTTTATTGAATCTGCTTCCGCAGGCACCGAGAATACATACAGGAAACTCGAGACCCTTTGATTTGTGGACAGACATTATCTTTACCGAATCAGCACTCTGCACCTGACCGAGACAGGCTGTAAGATCCTTTTTATTATTCTTTAGCCTGTCGATGAAACGGACAAAACCCGAAAGACCGCCTGAGCCTGTTTTTTCATAGGTGTCTGCATAATCCGTCAGAAGCATAAGGTTCGACCTTTTAACTCCTGTCGGGTCCACAGCATCGAAGATATTAAGTATAGACGTATCCTCGAAAACCTCAGTGATAAGGTCTCTTACACACCGACAGAGACTTATTCTGCGCCAGTGTCTTATTTTTTCATTGAAGGCTTTTACTTTCCCGTTGCCCTTTTCCTCCTGCATAAGAAGACAGGAATAAATGTCTCCCCTTCTCGAGTCAATTCGGTACTGACTTATATCATCGGCAGTAAAGGAAAAGAGCGGAGAAAGCATTACACTTAAAAGGGGAACATCCTGCTTCGGATTATCAATTATACGCAAAATATTCAGAGCGAGGGCTATTTCCGCAGAGTCGAGGAAGGAACCTGTAGGCTCGGTAAAGGAAGGCACGCCCATACTGCGGAAGGCGTCGGCATAAATATTACTCCTGCTTTTTGCTGAGCGTAAAAGCACGGCAAAGTCTCCGTAGGTGGCTTTTCTTTCACCGTCCTCACCCTTTACGGTAAAGCCTGACGCTATCATATCCTTTATGAGCTTGGCTATATATCTTGCCTGATTTTCGTCACTGCTTTCGAGAATAAGCTCGCCTGTTTCCACGAAGTGAAGCTCTGCACCGAGGCGGTTTTCATCCTCATAAAAGGCAGAGGGTACCAGTCTTTCCTCCTCGTTATAATCCACCGCACCGCAGCTTTTACTCATAAGGGCATCGAAAATAAAGTTGATTATATCCGTCACACCCTTACGGGAGCGGAAGTTATTACCGAGAACGATTTTAGCGGGATAATTATCCTTGCTTCGATCATAAAGAGCATATCTTTCCTTAAGAGATATAAATATTTCGGGCATAGCCTGTCTGAAGCCGTAAATGCTCTGCTTCACATCGCCTACACGGAAAAGGTTATTACGTGATATAGCCGTAAAGAGCATATCCTGTGCCTCATTGGTGTCCTGATATTCGTCGATAAGTATTTCATCGTAGGCTTCGGCTGTTTCCAATGCCTTTTCGGTTTTTTCGTAACCGTCTTCAGTCTTTCTGACTAAGAGCTTAAGTGCCCCGTGGGCTATGTCGCTGAAATCAGCGAGCTTTTTCTCTTTTTTATTTCTCGAATAAATCTCACCGTAGAGCTTTACCGTCTTAACGAGAGATTTTACGAGAGGTGCGAAAAACTCCATATCCTCCCTGAAATCCTTTTCCGAAGAGAAGAAATGACTTTTCAGTGCCTTTATCCTTTTGGTACAGGCATCTCTTTTGAAAACAAGAGAGTCGAAGAAGGCATCATCCTTCAGACCTTTAGTCGCTCTGCCTCTGCGTGCGGGAGAAAAGGCGAGAATTTTTTCTCTTGCGCTGTCCCATTCTCCCTTCGAAAGGAAGTCAAGACAGGCGCTGAACTGCCTTCTGTCCTCACTTACGGCATCGAAAAATACAGAATTATATTCGTCGTTCCCCTCACATTCGGAAAGAATATAATCGGCTATATCCACAGCATAGCTGAGGCAGTCGGACACATAGGAAATAATGATTTTTCCGTAAATGCTCTCACCGAAATCGCTCACATTACTGAATTCATCACAAAGAGAATCGAGCCAGAAATCAGGAAATGGGAAGGAACGGGAGTTTTCATAAAGTTTTTTCACCGTTTCCGCCAAATAGCTGTCATCTCTGCCACGGAAAAGAAGCTCGGAAAGGTTACGGAACTCCTCTCCGCCCTCATCGTACATAAAGCAGAGAGCCTCATTTACACTGTCATTTTTTATTATTTCCAGTTCACCCTCTTCGGCATTTACTGTGTCGGGAGAAAAGTCGAGAAGCTCGAAGTTTTCCTTGACCAGAGAAGCACAGAAGCTGTCAATGGTGCAGATTTTCGCCGATGGCAGAAGCATCTGCTGTTTAATGAGATTCGCATCCGTGGGATTTTCACGGAGAAGACCTTCCACGGCAGCGGTTATTCTTTCGAGCATTTCATTTGCGGCTGCCTTGGTAAAGGTAACGATAAGAAGTCTGTCGGCTGAGGTGGGATTTTCCTTATCAGTCAGGCGCTGTATGACCCTTTCTACCAGAACTGCAGTTTTACCTGAGCCTGCAGCGGCGGAGACAACTATATCTCCCCTGCGTGAATTAATGGCGTCCTTCTGATTTTCTGTCCAGCTTCTGCTCACTGTGTCTCCTCCTTTTCTCTCAGCAATTCTAAGCACTCATCGTGGGGTATTTTTTTGATATATCTCTTCTCAGGGTTTTCTTCCAGGCAGATTTCCCTGTAGTCGCACCAGTCACACACATCCGTATAGGATGAGCCATAAACGGGCTTTGCGGGAATAATGCCGTCCTGTATACCCTCAGCCATATTCACGATAACCTCATCCATTTTTTTACCGAGCTTTTCCAGATAATAAAGAGATATGAATTTACCTTTTATTTTACCGCTTCGTTTATCAGCGGTTACGGGGATAAAGAGACCCTTGCCCTCCTTATCCATATGACTTACCATATCGTAGTCGTCCACTATCATACCGTTCATTTTACCGGCACGGTAGCGGTTTTCTCTGCGAAGCTCTTCATCATCGCCCCTTGTTTCCACATTTACCGTACTCATTTTAGCAGGGAAATAGAGTATGCCTGCGGGAACAATATCCTTATATTCTCCCTCACCGTTTCTCCATATAGAGATAAGATAAAGGAGCATCTGCATATTGAGACCGTCCAGGACATCGGAAAGCTCGAAGGTTTTTCCGCCTGTTTTATAGTCAACGACTCTTATGAACCTTTTTCCGTCCATATCCATTTTATCCACACGGTCGATAATGCCTCGTATCTGCACCGTACCCTTGGAAAGTTCCAAAGTAAAGGGCTTCACGTCACCGTCTTTTTTTATGGCAAGCTCGAAATCACAGGGCTCAAAATCACTTGATGCGAACTCACCGCGCAGTCTTTCCATAATGTCACCGAGAACCTTTAAAAGTCGGGAATAAATATAGTTGAAGCGTGAATCCTTGGTATCGCTGCCGCCCATTTTATCCTTCATATATTCCTCGAGGCAAAAGCGAAGCTCCGCCTTCATCTGTTCATCGGAAAGGGCAAGAAAATCCTTACCCTTATATTTTTTCAGTATCAGTTCGAGGACGTGATGAACCACTGTACCGCTCTGTGAGGCATCGAGTTTAGCCTTTATTCTGGGCGAAGCACCAATGCCGTAACGGCAATAGTACATAAAGGGGCATTTGCTGTAGGTTTCCATCTGTGAAGCGGAAAAGTACAGGTCCCTACCGAATAGAGTGAGCGCTGTTTCCTTATCCTCGATTTCATAGGGGTCTTTATATATAGCCTTACTCATAGAGGAAAGAACACCGCAGTACTCCTTTTTATCTGCAAAGTATGAATAAAGGGTATTGCTCTCTCTGCTGTCCTCGCGGTATCTTTCAGCCATAAGCCTGAAGGCGGATTTCTCGCTTTCGATAAGGTCAGCGAGGGGCTCATTTCCCGTAACAATACTTCTTAAGGAGGGTATCATCTTTTCGCAGAGAGTAACACCCTCGCTTTTCGTTCTTTTTTCGTCGCCCTGACCTGAAACGCAGTAAGAAAGATACAGTCTGTCCGAGGGTGAAGAAAGGGCATTATAGAGAATGAAACGCTCCTTAAGACTCTTTTCCTTCACGCCGTCGCCAAAATCAAGGCCTGCATTTTCAAGTCTGCTTTTTTCGAAGGCTGAGAAAAGACCGCTTTCACTCTGAGTTTTCGGGAAAAGTCCGCTGTTAAGACCCACGATAAAGACAACCTTTGCCTTTTTCGTGAGCATTCTTTCGGCACTTACCACACTTACCTCATCGAAGCCGTCAGGAAGCTTGCCGAGAGTTTTTTCGCTTATAACCAGTTCGAAAAGCTCACTGAGCCTTTTGGCGCTTTCTTTTCTTTCACCCAAAGCACCCGCCATATCATCGAGGGCCTCCATAAGGATATCCCACACCTGCTCCTGTTCCACGGCTAAAGAGGTGTCGCCCTCCTTCTCCAGAGCGAGTGCGTACTGCTTAAGGGTTTCATCTATTCTGTTTTCTCTCAGGAAGTTGTATAATGCCTTTATGCCGTCACGGGCATTTTCCGTTTCAATTTTTTCACGCAGAGAAAGAATGGGACTGACTGTTTTTTCTCTGAGAGCATTAAGCTCTGTGAGCTCTGCCTGTCGTTTTTCCGTAAGGCTTTCACCGAAGCCGTCAGGATTATAGTTCCACTCACTGAGCCACTTTTTACCGCTTATATCCCACATAAAGCAGTAATTTTCAAGCATAGCGCTTTCCTCATCGGTAACGCCTGTGAGATAGGTTTTCAGATAGCGGAAAACATAGTCGCTGTCAAAGCCTTCGCCGCATATTTTAAGAACGCTTCTGACTAAATTAATCAGTGGCTGATGAATAATCTCCTGCCTCTTATCCTCGAAAAAGGGTATACCGTAGGTACGGAAGGATGTGCGGAGCTGTCTTTCGTAGCTTTCATCCTCTCTGTATACCACAGCGATATCTCTGCATCGGTAGTCGCCCGAGCGGATAAGAGCCTTTATTTTTCTCGCCACCGCATCACATTCGTCGTAAAAGTCACCTGCCGTGATAACCGTTACGTTTTCGCTTTCGCCCTCATAAACTGCGAAGTCAGGCTTATAGATATTCTTTTCAATATGAGCGATGTCTTCTCTGAAATATTCGCTCTCACCTGTACAGATAACCGGGTCTGCCACTTGAATATTATATTCACCCGCCAGACGCATAAGTTTGCGGGCGGTGCGCTGAATGTAAGGGAAAGGCCCCGTACCTGCAGTGATGTCTATTCTGTCAAGACAAAGAGTTACATATACATTCTCCGCCTGTCTCATCATAAGGGATATAAGACGAAGCTCGTCATAGGTAAAGGCAGGGAAGCCGTCAATTACTACGGTTTTCCCCTTAAAGAAATCTTCACCGCAGAGTATATCGTAAACCTTTGAAAGTAAATCAGCATCGTCGAAGGCACTCTGTGCCACCACCGCTTCATAGGCACGGTAAATCAGAGAGGCTTCCTCGGTTTTTTCACGGAGAAGTCTGTCGGTTATACCCTCGGCGCTTTTCAGAAGGTCGTCGGCTGTTATGCCCTCATTTTTCATTTCATCCACAAAGGAGAGAAGCTTTTCGGAAAGAGCTATATCGTTTTTATGCTTTCTGAAAACACGGAGTCTGTCGCTTATACTCTCTACGGCAAGTGACATATAAATAAGTCTCGCCGCACCTGATGCGATAGGCTTTTTAATACCTCCGTAAAGAGAAAGAGCTATATGGGAAAGACGGGTAAAGGAAAGAACCTCCACCTTCGATGCCGCCTTCGGTCCCAGAAGAGAAAGAATGCTTCTGTCGCTTTCGAAGGTGTACTGACGGGGAACGATGAGCATAGCTTCTCTGCCCTCAGCCACCCTCTCTCCGAGTATTTTATGAGCGGCTGTGGTCTTTCCGCTGTTTTTTCTGCCGATGATAAAATTAAGCATAATATTCTCTCCGTAAATTTGATAATGACATTATACATTATCGCTTTTTATTTTTCAAGTAAGCTGTATGCCTGAGTGACAATATTCGGACTACAAAAAGAAAAGCCCCCGAAGGGAACTTTTCAAAAACACTTATGCAAAATATCGGATTAAATACAGTATCAGCATATGCGCGGGATAAAAAGCATAAAAGCCGTACTGTAAAACTTTATTCTTTCCGAACCTTTTACCGCCGTAAAGCCAGATGGGAATGAGTGACAGCACGGCGAAGCCCTGAGTAGGCACCTCAAAGGAACTGCCGAAAAGAGTGACAGGTATAACCTGACCCTCGAAAAATACGATATTGATAAGCACCATACCGATAAGCTGAAGCACCCAGGCAAAGGGGAAGTTCCTGAAAAGATAAAACAGCACTACCATCAGCACACCGTTAAAGCCGTAATCCACGAAGCCTATTACCGAGGCGACGGCAATAAGGAAAAGATACAGAAGTGATAAGGCTATATTTTTACCGCTTCTGTCCTTTTTCAGCCTGTCAATGACGATAATGGCAAGAAGGCCTAAAAGAAGAGTGAACATTACATTCTGATGATATGGGTTAAAGGTACGGCTGCTGTAGAAAAGATTAAAGGGTATTTCCGAAATAATACCGAAACCTAAAAGCCTTAATGCATATTTTTTCACATCAGAGGTGCGGCAGAAGCCTTCTGCGATAAAGAAGGCAAAAATCGGAAACGCAAGTCTGCCGATATAGGTAAGCCAGTTACCGAAGGACATATACGTAGCCCAGATGTGATCGCAGAGCATTAAAGCCACCGCCAGAAGCTGAAGCATTTCCTTTCTCAGCCCGCCGAAGGGCAGCTTCACAAGAGGACTGTTACAGGGTAATTTTCTTTCTTTCACAGTTACACCGCCTTTTTTTCTTATTCTCAATTATATGCTACCATAAAATTCTTACAGGGTCAATACTTTGCCAACTTATATATAATATATATTTATATATAAAATATATTGAATTTCATTCGGTTTTGAGTTATAATGAAATGTATTATATTCAGGAGATGAAATTATGAAAACCTACCGTATACATCTTATCAGACACGCACTCACTCAGGATAACCTTGACGGTGTTTATGCAGGCAGAACCGACTCCCCTCTCTGCGCAGAAGGTATCGAGCAGTTAAAGGATGCCAAAGAAAATTATATTTATCCCGAAGCTGACTTCGTTTTTTCCTCACCCTTAAAGCGCTGTACCGAAACAGCTGAAATCCTCTATCCTCACCTTAAGCCCATAGTTATGGACGGACTTACGGAATATAACTTCGGTGAATTCGAAGGACAGACAGCCGAGGTGCTCCACGAAAAACAGCCTCTTTTTGACCGCTGGATAAGAGGTGAAGAAGGTGTAAAGCCTCCCTTCGGTGAAAGTAATGCTGACTTCGCAAACAGAGTATGCTCCACCTTCGAAAAAATGGTGGACGGTATCATAAAATCAGGCACTGACTCCGTGGCTATCGTCACTCACGGCGGTGTTATCTCCACCATTCTCGCCAACTTCGGCATACCCGAGGGCAGTGTAAGTCAGTGGCTTACACCCTCCTGCTGCGGCTATACTCTTTTAGTCTCCCATTTCTTATGGATGAGCGGTAAAAAGGTCGAGGTAATAAAGGAAATCCCCGAAAGCCCCGATGCAGGTAAGAACGGCAACTACTACGACGGATGGGACTACTATCCCGACGATGACGATTTCGACATAAGTGAATATCTTAATGATTTTAATGATTAACAGGAAGAAATAATATGAATATTCTCGTTTTAGGGGATGTGGTCGGCGGCGTAGGCTGTGACTTTTTAAGAAGAAAGCTCCCCTCCTTCAAAAAACTTAAAAA
>JAZNMU010000142.1:0-2119 GCA_045579865.1 Acutalibacteraceae bacterium | reverse complement strand
TTTTGCTTATTTGTCAAGTCTTTTTCTATATTTTTTCAAAAAAACAAAACCGGGCTCATTTCTGAGCTCGGTTCGTTTCTTAACTTAATGGTATTGGGCTGATGCCACCTTTTTATCATTCTTCGTCATAACCCTTTGCCGTAGCTGTTTCAAAGATTTTAATAACCTCTTCGCCGGGAGCCTTATCAAGAAGACTGACAATAACACAAGCGAGAAAACCAACGATAAATCCGGGAAGAATTTCGTAAATACCTGTTGGCTTGGTAAGGAATATGAGCCACAGTACATCCGTTACGGCACCGCATACAACACCTGCGATAGCGCCCTTATAAGAGGTTCTCTTCCAGAAAAGTGAGAGGATGATAACAGGACCGAAGGCAGCACCGAAACCGCCCCATGCATTTTCAACCATGCTCATAATTGCCTGTGCACCACTGCCCTTGCTGGATGCGATGAAGTAAGCTACTACAGAAACGATGATAACTACCAATCTGCCTATCCAGAGGACTTCCTTATCGGAAGCATTCTTTCTGAAAACAGGCTTGTAAATATCACTTGTAAAGGATGAGGAGGCAACCAAAAGCTGTGAATCGGCAGTACTCATAGCGGCGGCAACAATAGCCGAAAGAAGAAGTCCTGCAATAAAGCCGGGGAACAGATCTCCTACCAATTCAATGAAGATGTTTGCCTGCTTACCCTGCGCCACAAGCTCTGCACCCATAATCATTCTGCCTAAAACAGCAATAGCGATGGCGGCACCGAGTGAAAGAATAACCCACACGATAGCTACAGTAGAGGATGTCTTTATCATCGAAGCCTTTTTAATGGACATAAATCTTACGAGAATATGAGGCATACCGAAGTAACCGAGACCCCAGGCAAGACCTGAAATAATATCCTGTGGAGCCGCATCAAAGGGATTGGTACCGAAGGTGTTCATTACTCCGCCAGCACCCACGAAATTGAGTGCTTCCACATTAAGCTCCTTTGTGGCAAGAATAACGAAGGGAACTGCTAAAAGTGCCACAAGCATCATAAGGCCCTGGAAAAAGTCTGTCCAGCAAACAGCCTTAAAGCCGCCTGAGAAGGTGTAAGCGATGATAATAAGTGCAAAAACGAGAAGAGCAAGACTTTCCTTGCCTGCAAACTGAGGTACAACGCTCGTAAGAACAGTAGCACCTGCCACGAAGCTGGATGCCACATAAACGGTGAAAAACACCAGGAAAACCACTGCACAGATAATCTGAAGTGCGGGACTTGTGGCGGCGAAGCGGTTAGTGAGATACTGAGGAAGGGTAATGGAGTCGTTTGCGGCTTTAGAGAAATTTCGCAGTCTCTTTGCCACAAATATCCAGTTGGCAATGGTACCGAGTGCAAGACCTATACCTATCCAAACCTGTCCCATACCGAAAGCGAGGATACTGCCGGGGAAGCCCATAAGAAGCCAACCGCTCATATCCGATGCCTGTGCGCTCATAGCTGTTACCCACGGACCCATGGAGCGTCCTCCGAGGAAATATTCTTCTTCACCTGCGCCCTTGCTGCGTAACATAAAGAACACACCAATGCCCAGGACAACAACAAAATAAAGAATAAATGCTGCTAATTGTGATGTCATTGTTTTTTCTTCCTTTCTTTATCGTAGTAAAGCGATAAAGAAATAATATCACAATATACTCGACCTGTCAACCGAAAAAAGAGAATATTTGTGTAATTTTGACAAAAAACAGGCCACCCTAAGGTGGCCAATGTTTTCATTTTATGTAGGAAACGGTCAAAACCGCTCCTTACAGTTTGATGTGATATTAGCGGTAGGAGCACAAAGGGGACAGGTTACGACTGTGCTTTAAACACAGCGGACCCATCCCCTTGTATTCACTTTTTCATCCTTGCCACCAATTCATCCGTATCCTTAAGATTAATTCTCTTTGAGCAGATAGATGTTCTGTACTCTTTGCCGTTTGCGGTCTTTTCCTCGGCTCTGTATTTACCGTAGCTGCAGGTCACTACCGTACCGTCAGCAAGAACAACATTACCGCAGTAGCCTGTGTCGGCGTTGGCGTAATATTCGGGTTTGGTCTGTCCTTCGTCGTAAATGTGGGATATTTTTATTCTATAC
>JAZNMU010000141.1:0-13140 GCA_045579865.1 Acutalibacteraceae bacterium | reverse complement strand
AGGGTGATACCCTCACCATATAACTGTTAAGGTTATCAAAAAAATTCTTCAAGGAAGAATGTAATAATTCAATAACACTCAGAAGAAAAACTTTTTCTTCTTGGCGGCAGGTTGCGAAGCAAAAAATATTTTTCAATATTTTTCAAAACTCAGGAACATTTTTGTGTTCTGATGTCGTTATATATATGGAGAGAAAAACATTTTTTCAAAAGCCCAAACCAAATATTATTGACTGTGAAAAAATTTTAAAACCGTTCGACAAAATCCGCATTGACAAAAATTTCTTGTTGATGTACAATGACTCCGTCAACACAGACGTTAAAAGTTAGGCTCGCTGTGACAAAAGGTAGCTGTCCCTTTCAGCGAGATGCGGAGACAGAGTTAACCCTTTTTTCTTTTTCTTTTGCTTTGATTTAATTCAAAGCCGTTACATATTTTGGGTTTAAAACAGAATACCGGCGCGGAAAGAATTTTTCTTCCACGCTTGTTTCTGTTGCCCGAAGTATGTAGCGGCTTTTTTGTTTTGCATTTTTTTATGCGGCGGGTTGTAAATATTTTGAAAACAATTCCGATTATGGGTGTCCATTTGGTCTCTCCCAGTCCTAATAGGTGAGAAATTGTTTTCGCACCAAAACAAAAAGCTCAAAACATTTTTGAAAGGAGTCAGAAAAAGTTCAGAACAAAAAAACAAAACCAACTACAATTATCAGAACACAAAGAATGCGGTTTTAGGCGGCATCAGTATCAGCAAGCACTGAATTCGGGTACTCACAATTCGTGCTTTGCTTCAACTTAAATGCAATGGCATTCGTATCAGCAAGCACTGAATTTGCACGGACAGATTTACTTGTTGCGACAACTTTGCTATGGCACGTGTCTTAACAAGCAATGGATATGAGTACTCAGCAACCTTGCTTTGTTACTACTTAATGCGGTGGCATCAGTATTAACAAGCAATGGATTTGTACGGTCAAATTCACTTGTTTCTACTTAATGCCGTGGCATTAGTATCAACAAGCAATGAATTTGAATATCCAAATTCCGCTTGTTAGGGAGTTTGCCCTAAAACCCCGAAAAAAATTTGTGAGAAGCAGACGAGCTCACGATAAAAAAATTCGTCAGAAAAATTTTCAAGGATTGAATTAAAAAAACTTTTGCAAGTCTTTTTGAATTCTTACATCCTTCCTTGAAAACAAAAAGTTAAAATCAAAATCAAAATTTAAATTTATGGAGGTTAATTATCATGACAACTTTATCAGAAATCAAAATTGAAAATTTAAAATCATTTGAAAACAATCCTTTCATTTTCAGAGAGGACACTGCCTTTGATATGCTTATCGAAAGCATAGCAAACTTAGGAGTACTTACACCAATCATTGCACGCAGCCTTGATGATGGTAACTATGAAATCATCAGCGGTCACAGGCGAGCTGAAGCCTGCAGAAGACTCGGCATTGAAGCAATACCTTGCATTGTTAAAGAACTGACCAAGGATGAAGCGACGGTTATACTCGTTGACTTGAACCTGCAAAGAGATGAAGTGTTACCGAGTGAGAAAGCTCACGCCTACAAAATGAAAATGGATGCACTTAAAAATCAGGGAGCAAGGACGGATTTAACTTCGACACAGCCTGTGACGAAGTTCCGTACAGATGAAATGATAGGAAAAGAAAACAACGAGAGCAGAGAAACTGTCAGGCGATACATTCGGTTAACTTATCTCATTCCCGAAATCTTAAAACTTGTTGATGAAGGAAGAATATCTCTGACACCTGCAGTTGAGCTATCTTACCTTGACGGTTACGAACAAGAACAGGTTTACTGCTTCTATGAAAATGAAGAAGTCACGCCGTCATACTCTCAATCAGTGCGATTGAAAAAACTTTCGCAAGAGTTCAGGCTGACCGATGAAAAACTGTTTGAAATCATGTCCGAAGCAAAAGCAAATCAGAAAAACTATCTGAAAATACCTACGGAAAGTATTGAGAGGTATTTCAAGTCGAGGTTTACGGAAAAACAGAAGCAGGAATTTGTAATCAAGGCTGTTGAACATTATTACCGCTTTCTGATGCGGCAGAGAGATGCGAGGTAAGTGAATGAAAATATTTAAGTATTTGAAAATCTGTTTATTAAAAATATTAAGCGACATTCGTGCGGAGGTTAATGAGTATGTGATAAACGGAGTAAGATATATTGTTTCATCCCGCTTTGAAGAAACGAAGATAACAATGAAGGAAAGATTAGAAAAATTTATCGGAAGTGATTTCGCACATTTGTCAGTTGCGGAAAGTAATGATACAATGATTGCAGAATGTGTGAATTCAAATGCCGGAGAAAGGAGGATAAATGCAGTCGGATAATTTAGGCATAACAGCCATCTATTGTCGTCTGTCCCGTGATGACGGAACAGACAGTGAAAGCAACTCAATAGGTAATCAGAAAAAGCTGCTCTCACAAAAAGCAAAGGAATTAAAACTCACCAACACAAAGTTCTATGTTGATGACGGTTACACGGGAACAAATTTTAATCGTCCCGGTTTTCAGGCAATGCTTGAAGATATTGAAATGGGATATGTAACTACCGTAATGGTGAAAGACTTATCCCGTCTCGGCAGAGATTATGTTTCCGTCGGTCATTACACGGACAACTTCTTTCCTGAACATAACATACGCTTCATTGCCGTCAATGACTTGGTTGACAGTAATGACGGTGAAAATGAAATTGCACCCTTTAAGAACATAATGAATGAAATGTATGCAAGAGATATTTCAAGAAAGGTACGCTCATCACACCGTATCAGAGGTAATATGGGTGAGCCCTTATCTCAACCTCCCTACGGTTATATGAAAAGTCCCGAAAACAAAAAGAAATGGATTGTTGATACCGAAGCTGCGGAAGTTGTGAAAAGTATCTTTATGATGTGTATTGAAGGTAAAGGCAACGAAACTATTGCCCGTATCTTGCAGGAAAACAAAGTAATGCTACCAATGGCATATTGGCAGAGCAAAGGTCTTGACCGTGGTGGAAAGAAAACTCAGCCTAACCCATATAAATGGTGCAAAACAACTATTGGTAAAATACTCGAACAGCAGGAGTACTGTGGCGATGTTATTAACTTTAAGACCTATTCCAAGAGCTTTAAGAACAAGAAAAGGATTCTTAACCCTGAAGAGAACTGGAAGGTTTTTAAGGGCGTACACGAGCCCATAATTGACAGAGACACATTTGAAACGGTACAGAAAATGAAGGCAAAAGCAAAACGCAGAGCACCGAATCCAAAGCACGCTGAAAAGAATATGTTCTGCGGATTGTTATACTGCGCCGATTGCGGAAGTCCCTTATGGTTCAATGTCAATCATCCCAATACTGACATCAAGTATTTTATGTGCTCCAACTACAAAGGAAGAAGAGGAACTTGCGAAGGCACACACTATGTCAGAGCAGATTCTATGGAGCAGATAGTTATGCTTGAGCTGAGAAATTTAGCAAACTTTCTCGCCGAAGATGAAAAAGCTTTTGCGGACATTCTTGAAGCCAAAACAAACAAGAACATACTCAGTCATCAAAAGTTTCTTGAAAGCAGTATTGATAAAGCAACAGCAAGAACAAAAGAGGTTGCTTTAATGTATGAAAAACTCTTTGAAAAACACATCAACGGAATTGTCAATGAAGAAAGCTTCATGCAACTCTCACAGAAGTATGAAACAGAGCGTGACGAGCTGAAGCTAAAAATCAGACAGTATCAGGAAGAACTTTCAGAAATTGAAAATCTTCGTACAAGTAAAGAGCAATTTACTTTTGCGGTCCGTAAGTTTATGCAGATGGAAACTCTTACACCTGCACTCTTGAATGAGTTGATTGAGAAAATTGAAGTTCATTCTATTGAGGGTAAGGGTAAGAACAAAACACAGAGGATTGTTATTCACTACCGCTTTATCGGGGTTATTGAAAATCCTGTTAAAGAGGAAAATATAGTCCTTGAAGCAAGACAAGGCGTAGCCGTAGAATATCTCACGGCATAACAAAAAAGAGCAGGTCAAAACCTGCTCGATACATAACAATATTAACTATGAGGAAATGTAAAAAAAGAAAAGTGAGTATTCACTTGTGTTATGAATACTCACTATGGTGCGAGAGACGGGACTTGAACCCGTACGAGCTGCCCCACACGCCCCTCAAACGTGCGCGTCTGCCGATTCCGCCACTCTCGCATATTAACTTTCCGCTCTCTCGAGCGCTTGTATACTATACCACTAAAGAACGGAAAAGTCAATAGGTTTTTGCAAGTTTTTTTTACAAATTTTTTCTTTTATTTTATGGTCTCGCTGTTATTGAGAATTGCCGTGCTGTAAAGGAATAAAACGTCCTTATTTTCGAAGTCAACCATACTGCAGGCGTAGTCTACATTCATATAGCGGATGTCCAGAAGAGTTACCTTTTTATAGCCTTCGGCTAAAAGGGGAGCAATAGCCGAAGAGAAGGAGTCACGGAAAATAATCAGCTCTCTGTCTGTGAACGCATCGGGATTTTCTACGGTTACCAGCGAAAGAGGACCTGAAAGGAAGGTCTCATAGGGGTCTTTGCCTTCGATTCTGTTTGTGTCATAAACAGGAATAACCTTACTGTTCTGTCCGTCGAAGGCTGTCATTTTTTTTATGGCGGGGCTTGTCAGATAAGTAATGCTGTCTGCCTCCAGGTTAAGAGCTGCCTGACCGTAGTATACACCGTAGAAGGGAAGGGATGAGCTTACGGCAGTTCTGTCACCTTTTAAGTTTACTCTTAGTCCCTCCGCAAGAGCCGCTGCCGTATCTTCTATCTTGTCCTGTCTCCAGTGTGAGTCGGTCTTATAGTAATCCTCGATGGAAAGAGTCGGAAAAATATCGATGTACTCAGCGTAAGGCATAGCCTCTCTCATATCCTGTACCAGCTTTTCGCTGTCGAAATACAGTACACCTGCTTCTTTGGCAAGAAAAACATTTTTGTCAGGGATGATTGAAAGATATACATTAGAGTTTTTCAGATATTTGTCATAGATATAGATGAATCTCGATGCGGCATAATCTACGGAGTCTTTATTGTAGGGATAGTCCATAGATGCGATATAGCCGTTGTGAACATAGATTTTATTGTTATCCTTCTGTCCTAAAGCATAGTAGCTGAAATATGCCTTGATGCTTCGGAAGGTATCTCTGAAAGGAAAGTTATCTACGGCATAATCCTCGAAGCTGTCCATAAATCTGCCGGTAAAAAGAGAGTAAACGGAAACCTCAGGAAAGGAGGCAAGCTCTCTTCTTTCACTGTCAGAATAGGTTTCCTTTGGGAGAAGAACGCACATAAGAAAGCCTGATAAGACAATAGTACAGGCGAGGGTACATATTATAATGTTAAAAGCTTTTTTATTCATTTTATCAGAACCTGAAATATAAGAATGGGTTGAATGAGCCGTCTACCAGATAAGCCGTGGAAAGAAGAAATACACCGATAATGAAAAGGGGGGTGAGGAAATATCTTGCCTTTTCAGGAATTTTATCCGTAAGTTTTTTCATAATCGGAGTAGAGCCTACTGCGGCTGCGAGTATAATAACGGCATAGTTTTTGAGATAATAGAGAGTTTCTGCTGTGATAAAGGGCGTATCACCAAATCCGAACATCAGCCTGAAATAGGAGAGCATATCACCCATATTTTCTCTGTTGAAAATAGTGAAGCTGATGAGAGTGATGAATATGACATAAATATGGGAGAAGATACGGTGCTTTTCCAGAAGCTTTCCGTAAAGAAGCTTTTCTGCTATAAGAATCACAGCGTAGAATACGCCCCATATAATGAAGTTCCAGCCTGCACCGTGCCAGAAGCCTGTGAAAAACCACACTACGAATATATTAAATATATGGCGTGAGGGGGACACTCTGTTACCGCCGAGGGGGATATAGACATAATCCCTGAACCAGGAGCCCAGTGACATATGCCATCTTCTCCAGAACTCCGTGGCACTCTTTGAAATGAAAGGATAATTGAAGTTCTCCAGAAAATGGAAGCCCAGCATTCTGCCCAGACCTATTGCCATATCACTGTAGCCTGAGAAATCGAAATAAATCTGCAGTGCTACTGCCACAGCATTCACCCATGCAAAAACTACCGATTTGTCTGTCGCACTGTCAAAGGCGGCACAGAAGGAGCCGATGGTATTGGCTAAAAGTATCTTTTTGCCTAGACCTACGGTGAATTTCACCACACCCGAAGCGAAAAGCTCTGTGCTGAGAGTACGGCTCTGAAGCTGGTTTTCGATGTCGGTATATCTTACGATGGGGCCTGCGATAAGCTGTGGGAAAAGAGTAATATAACAGGCGAGGTCGATAGGATTCCTCTGTGCTTCGGTACCGCGATAAACATCAACCTGATAGCTTATAATCTGGAAGGTATAAAAGCTGATACCGATGGGGAGAACCACATTCAGCAGGGGTAGGGAAAGACCTGTCACAGAGTTGAAGGAGCTTATAAAAAAGTCGGCATATTTGAAATATACGAGAAAGCCTATAGGAATTAAAAGGGACAGGCATAAAATGAGCCTGCCCTTTTTTGTGTTCCTGTACTTTTCAAGTATAAGTCCCGATATATAGCCTGTAGCTATGGATATGAGCATTACTACCGTCAGCTTGGGCTCGCCCCAGGCGTAAAAGACAAGACTTGATACTAAAAGGGTGAAGTTTTTGAATTTACGGGGAACGAGGAAATAAATGAGAAAAACTAACGGAAGGAAGTAATAGATGAAAGGTATACTTGAAAACAGCATAGTCTTTTACTTATGCAGCGATAGCGCCTTCGAGAACTACTGTTGCGTTTTCGAGAGCACCTGTAGCCTTTGTCTTGAACAGGTCGATGATCTGACCGTTACCGAAAGCAGTTACTACGAAGTTGCCTGTCTGGATAACTACGAACTTTTCGGGGAAGCCACACATCCACTGTCTGCCGTTGAGGCCGTCCTGGAAGTCCTTAGCGAAAGCAGCTGCGTCTGTGCCTTCCTTGAGAAGGTAAGCAGCACCTGTGAAGTTGTTTGCGTTCATCATATGCATCATGGAAGCAGCATCCTCGATGTTTGCTGTCTGTGATGCGGGAAGAGCAAGAGTGACGTCGAGTTCTTCTGTAGCTGCGATGTCGAACTTGCCGGGAGCGTCCATGGTAAGGTTAGCTGAGTCACCGCCGCCGATGGGAAACTTGTTTTCTTCTGCTTCGTCTGCGTATGTTGCCCATACTGTGGCAAGAACTGCTGTAGCATCTGTGTAAGAAGATGTACCGGGTTCTTCAGTACCTGTGTTGCCGCCGCATGCTGCGAAGAGCACGAGAACTACTGCTGCTGCGAGAAGGATTGCTGTTAACTTTTTCATTTTGTGAGTCTCCTAATCTTTAGTTTATTTTTTCGGTTTACACCGACGGGTATTATAGCATAAACTTTCCGTAAATTCAAACCTTTTGTTTAAAATTAACCTATTGTACACATTTTATGTATTCATAGAACAACTATTGGCTAAAAAAGAGTATTTATAAATAAAAATGTTGACTTGCTGTAAAAACCGTGATATAATAAGCCGAACAAACTCACAGGAGGTACATACCATGAAGCGTATTAAGACAATGGAAACAAAGAATCTTTGCTCTTCCGCAAAGAACGGCGGTTGCGGTGAATGCCAGACATCCTGCCAGTCTGCATGTAAGACAAGTTGCGGTATTGCTAACCAGCAGTGTGAAAGCAAAGAGAAATAAGATTTGATTTTAGAATGTGCCGCCGATAAAATTCGGTGGCATTTTTCTGTGAAAGTATTTTTCTGTGACAAATGAAAGGAAGAAAGAAAAATGATACATTCCTATAAGCTCGGCGGGCTGAATATAGTTCTCGATATCTGCTCAGGCTCTGTTCATGCCGTGGACGAGGTAGCTTACGATATAATAAATCTATACGAAAATGAAGATAAGGAAAATATTATCTCTCTTATGCTCGAAAAGTACGGGGACAGAGAGGATGTGACGAGAGAAGAGCTGGAGCTTTGCTTTGAGGACATAGAAGAGCTGAAAAATGAGGGCAAGCTTTTTTCGGAAGATACCTTTGAGCCTATGGCGGGGGACCTTAAGAAAAAGAGTGCAGGTATCGTAAAGGCTCTGTGTATGCATATAGCTCACACCTGTAACCTTAACTGCTCCTACTGCTTTGCAAGTCAGGGAAAATACCACGGTGACAGAGCGATGATGAGCTTCGAGGTAGGTAAGCAGGCTTTTGATTTTCTTATCGCTAATTCAGGCACAAGAAAAAACCTGGAGGTTGACTTTTTCGGCGGTGAGCCTCTTATGAATTTCGATGTGGTAAAGGAGCTCGTAGCCTATGCACGAAGCATAGAAAAGGAACACGGCAAAAATTTCCGCTTCACTCTTACCACAAACGGTGTGCTTATCGATGATGATGTAATCGACTTTGCAAACAAGGAAATGAGTAACGTAGTTTTAAGTCTTGACGGCAGAAAGGAAGTACACGACCGCTTCCGTGTGGACTATAACGGAAAGGGTAGCTGGGAAAAGATAGTGCCTAAGTTTCAGAAGCTGGTCGAAGCCCGTGAAGGTAAAAACTACTATATGCGAGGCACCTTTACTCATCATAATCCTGACTTCCTCGAGGATATAAAGGAGATGCTCTCTCTCGGCTTCAAGGAGCTGAGTATGGAGCCGGTGGTTTGTGCCGAGGATGACCCGTCTGCTCTTACGAAGGAGGACCTTCCCGTAGTTATGAAGCAGTATGAGGACCTTGCAGAGCTTATGCTGAAAAAGCACAGGGAGGGTGACGGCTTCACCTTCTATCACTATATGATTGACCTTAAGGGCGGTCCTTGTATATACAAGCGAATTTCAGGCTGCGGCTCAGGTACTGAATATATGGCTGTTACTCCCTGGGGCGACCTTTATCCCTGCCATCAGTTTGTAGGTGAAGAGAAATATAAGCTCGGTGATGTATGGAAGGGTGTAACCAATACCGATATACAGAACGAATTCGCAGAGTGTAACGTGTATACCCGTGAGGAGTGCCGTAGCTGCTGGGCAAGACTTTACTGCTCAGGCGGATGTGCCGCTAACGCCTACCACGCTACAGGCAGTGTTAAGGGTATCTATGCTACAGGCTGTGAGCTTTTCAAAAAGAGAATGGAATGTGCCATTATGCTCGAAGTAGCCAAAACATTAGGAGACGAATAATGAAAACTCCCCTCAATGATTTTCTCGAAGAATATGTAAAAGAGAATAAAATTCGTTTTCATATGCCCGGTCACAAAGGTCGGGCATTTATCGGCGTCGAAGAATGCGACATAACTGAGGTAGAAGGTGCAGATGTCCTTTACAGTGCTGACGGAGTGCTGAAGGATAGCATGGAAATCACCTCGGAGCTTTTCGGTACAAAAAGAACCTTTTACAGTACTGAAGGGTCGTCTCTTTCTATCCGTGCTATGGTTTATCTTATCAAACTTTTCGCGCTTTCACAGGGGAGAAAGCCTAAAATAGCCGCCTTCCGTAATGCACATAAGACATTCATAACTGCCTGCGCTTTAACAGGAACTGATATAGAATGGCTTTATGGCAAGGAAAACAAGGGTATTACCTGCTGTAACATTTCTGCTGACGAAGTAAAGCTTTATCTTGACAGCACCGAAGAGCTTCCGACAGCTCTTTATGTGACCTCACCCGACTATCTCGGTAATAGGGCGGACATAAAAGCACTTTCAGCTGTATGCGAGGAAAAGGGGATAATCCTCGCCGTGGATAATGCCCACGGAGCTTATCTGAATTTCCTTCCCGAAAATCTTCATCCCATTCATCTGGGCGCACATTTATGCTGTGACTCGGCTCATAAAACCCTTCCTGTTCTCACGGGCGGTGCATATCTCCATATTTCGAAGAAAGCACCGAGCTTTTTCGATGATAAGGCTGAATATGCACTTTCACTGTTCGCATCCACCAGTCCCTCTTATCTTATTCTCCGCTCATTGGACAAGATTAACGGCTTACTTTCTGCTGAATATCCCGAAGATCTTGCAGATTTTGTGAAAAAGGTGCAGAGCCTGAAAGATAATCTTGCTTCAAAGGGCTACTCCTTCATCGGTGATGAGCCTCTTAAACTTACCTTTGACAGTAAAAAATACGGCTACAGAGGCACGGAACTGGCGGAATATCTCTATATCAACAATATAGTATGCGAATTTTCTGATGAAGACTATACGGTGCTGATGCTTACTGACTGTAACACCGACGAGGAGCTTGAACATCTTCAGGGTGTTCTATTCGCTCTTGAGCGCAGAGAAGCTGTTTCCGTAAACCCGCCCCAAATCCTTCCTCCCGAAACTGTTATATCACTCGCAGATTGTATTTATCTGCCTACAGAAAAGGTGAAAGCAGTTGACGCTCTCGGCAGAGTCTGCGGAAGTATAAACATCAGCTGTCCGCCTGCTATACCCATAGTAATAGCAGGGGAGCGCATCGGTGAAGCACAGATAAAGCTGCTCAAATATTACGGGGTGGAGACTGTAGAAGTAGCCAGGACTTTAAATGAATAAGCAGAGACACGGCGAATCCGCATAATATATCATCGTATAATTGCATAACCGACTACGACCCTACTACGGTCGTAGTTTTTTTCTTAATTATCCAAAAATCCGCATCTGAAATTGTACAAAAATCTCCGCTACAAACCATTGACAAAAACTCCCTTTGGATATACAATTATTATGTATAATTGGCTGTATTGTAACTGTGCAGCTTGAATTGCCGGAAAAGAAAAAAGAGCTCTGTATACAGGAGGGTCAGACCTGATGGGCTGTTTGTTCTTTGAGGCAAGGATACACATATACCTCTCAGAGAGAAACAAGCCTCTCCTGAAAGGAGAGGTGGCAGCCGTCAGGCTGACGGAGAGGTTAATCCTAAAAGGAGATGATTAGAAAATGAAAAACAAAACTTTCAAAAAATCATTATCAGTAATCATGGCAGTGCTGATGCTTATGACGTCCTGGGTGTTCTTCCCGGGTATGGTGACATTTGAGGCTGAGGCTTTGAGTGGAACCTATTATGGAAAACCGGAAATGAACGGTTCTCACTATAATTCCGGTACCACCAATGCTTACGGAACCCCGGTTTTCGACGGAAACACAGACCGTTGGTTTGAGTGGAAAAACGGCAACGATTGGACCAGAGTTTACTATCCGTCACACATTTATCTTGATAAATCAGAGTCTTTGCAGGCTGCAGGATATTATTTTAATGTTCAGTGGCATTTTGGCGACGGAGCCAATTACCGTATTCTTCTTGGTGCTAACGTATGGGGCGATACTACTCAATGGGGTTCATACGGAGACGGCAGAATCAGAACAATGAACAACATTTTCTCAAACTACTCTGTCGATGCATCTTGTACAGACGGATATTATACATTAGGTGACGGTGGTCCTTATAACGGCGGTTCAAACTATGACCTTCGTATTGTAGGTTACGGTTACGACAGCAGTCAGGGCACAGACGGTTTCAATCAGAATGGAATAAGACACGATAAGTATGTTTTATTCCGTTCGAGACAGTCTACTAATAATGCTACTATTTATCTCAAGGGTAATCCTTCTGAAAGTTATGTAGGTAAAACTACCGAGTACAATACTTCGGGCGGCAGTTTTGCTTCCTACGGTCTTGCTCAGAATTATTCGGGTACTTTTAGTAAGAGTTGGGGAACTCACAGCGACGGTTCCGCACAGTTCAACAGCAAAGGTAGCTCTTCCAGTTATATGGAAGGCGAATGGATTGAAATGGCCTGGAATGTTACTGTCTATGATAAATCAGGTCTTGATAGTGTAATCAATAATGCTAACGGACTTCTTACACAGACCGGTAAATATACTACAGCTTCTCTTCAGAATCTTCAGAATGTACTTAATGAGAATAAAGGTGTTCTTACAACCAGAGCCACAAATCAGCAGGCTATTGATACTGCGAAAAATAAAATTCAGGCTGCCATTGACAATCTTGTTGAATATGGTATAACTTTTGATAATCTTTTTAACTTTAATAATTTTACAATTAGCGGTTCACTTACCATTAATGAAAGAACAGAAAAAGGTTTTACAGTTACTTCTACTGCTACTGACGGTAATACAGGGTTCAGTTATGCAATTCCTGTTGAGTCAGGCAAGACATATGTGCTTTCAGCTGATGTGAATATAGAAAGAGCTTCAGGTGACACAAAGGGCTATGATATGTATATCTACACATTGAATGCAAATCATGCGGGAGAAACAACAGCTGTTCCTGATACTTCCAATGGTGCAAACAGGGAAGGTGATATATATATTTCGTTGACAGGACAGACGTCGAATAAAACTCCTTATATCAGATTTACTGCCGGTGATAATACGAAATATATCAAAATCAGATTTGATGCCAATACAGTCGGTAACAAACTTACGGTTAACAATATCCGTATTTTAAATGAAACTGATTTAGAGGGTGTATCATTTATACCTACAAAGATGTACAAAAAGGAAGCTGTTCTCGGTCAGACGCTTTCTGTTCCAACCAGAACCGGTTATACATTTGTTCGTTGGTTTGTTGATACTGTAGAGGCTAACGGCAAATACGATGCAGGTGAAGAAGTTACAGATAATAACGGAACTGTTATTTCCTCTCTTCAGAGTTTTCCCATTGCTCAGGACTGGGAGCTTCATTCCGACTGGACAGAGCATAAGTACAACATCACCTTTAATGCTAACGGCGGAACAGGTACAACTAACGGAATAAACAATGTGCTTTATTCCGCAGAAACCCAACTTACTGCCAATGCTTTCAGCAGAACCGGCTATACATTCACAGGCTGGAATACCAAGGCAGACGGTTCAGGTACATCCTATGCTGACGGTGCGAGTGTATCGAACCTGAGTGCTGTTGACGGTGCAACTGTAACGCTTTATGCTCAGTGGCAGGTAAATAAATATACAATCAAGTTCGTTAACGAAGACGGCACAGTGCTTCAGTCAAGTGAATTAGCTTACGGTGAAACACCTGTATACACAGGTGCAACACCGACAAAGGCATATGATGCTACAAATCACTACACTTTCAAAGGTTGGGA
>JAZNMU010000140.1:0-4869 GCA_045579865.1 Acutalibacteraceae bacterium | reverse complement strand
GGACAGACCCGGTCACGATTTAAGATATGCCATAGACCCGACCAAGATAAAAAATGAGCTTGGCTGGGAGCCTGAAACTACCTTCGAGGAAGGTATACAGCTTACTGTCAAATGGTATCTTGCCAACAGATACTGGTGGGAGAATATCATAACCGGAGAGTATATGGCATACTACGATAAAATGTACGGAGGAAGATAAAATGAAGTTTGATGTCAGAATAAAAAAACTTCGTGACAATGCCGTTGTCCCCACCTACGGAAGTGACTTCGCTGCAGGTGCAGACCTGTATGCGGCGATCGATGAGCCTGTGACTATTGAGGCGGGGGAGACTAAATTCATCCCCACAGGTCTTGCCTTTGAAATCCCCGAGGGCTATGCAGGCTTCATATATGCACGAAGCGGCCTTGCTTCAAAAAGAGGACTTGCTCCTGCGAATAAGGTGGGCGTAATCGACAGCGACTACCGCGGCGAGGTAATGAATGCCATACACAATCACGGTAAAGAACCCCAGACCGTTGAGCCGGGTGAAAGAACGGCACAGATGGTAATAGCACCGTACATTACTGCAAACTTTATTCTTTCGGATTCTCTTGACGATACTGAAAGAGGAGAGGGCGGCTTCGGCTCCACGGGAAGAAAATAAGAACCCGACCCTTCGACGCATTGTAAATGCGGGACAGGTACCCCGGAACCTTGTTGCTTCGCAAAAAAAGAAACTCTTACGCTTCACGTACCGGAAGATTATTGTTTTACAAAAATAAAAAATCCTGCGAAATCTTTTCAGAAGTCGCAGGATTTGTTTTTACTTAATTACATTAGTGCACCGATCCAGCTGAGATTCAGATAGCCGTAGCCGTCAGGAATACGGAAGAAGGAATCGGGAACATCGCTCATAAACTTTGAAACATAAATAGAATCGACTGCTCCGTTTTTAGCGATGTTATCTCTTCTGACGAGCTGATCGCCGTTGAAGTAATAATTTACTGTGGAGCCGTCAGAGGAGCTGATATAGCTTTCGAGAATAAGCTTCTGACCGTTTATGTCTGCTGTGGAAACACTCACTTCTCCTATGTCATCCATACCGAAGTCTGCCATCATTGAACTCATATCGAAGTCCTCACCCATAAGGTCCTCAGGAAGCTTACAGTATTTTTTCCAGTCAGTGAAGAGAAGGTACATAGTTTCGCTTTTGCTTTCGAAAATCATAGTACACTTCATTCCCTCGATGGTAGTATCTACATACATATTACCGTTTTTAAGAGCCATAGTGATGGGTGTGTCACCGAGATCGGGATCATTGGTGGTGATTTCCATAAGGTATGTACCGCTGGCGAAAATCTTTTCATATTTTTCTATACGGTAGGGAACAAGGGCATAGGGGTCCTGTCCGCCTGACGGAGCAGTGGTTGTGGTACTAGAGGGAGAATTTGTGGTGGGCTGTGTGGTGGGAACAGTGGTCTGTGCAGGAGAGGTCGTTCCTACGTCGCCTTTATAGCTGTTGGGATCGTTAGTAACAATAACCTGCTGTCCGTTTGAGGTGGTAGGAAGGTCCTCGAGAGCTATCTGATCGTTAACCTGACCTACGGTGGAACCGATCTGGTTTCCGTTATACTCGGCGGCATATCTGTTTCCGTCTGCATCGGTTACGACAGCATAGCTGGTACCGTTTCCGTCAACTACCACAAGATGGCTTTTTCCTGATGAGTCAACCATAGTAGGCTGAGTAGCAACAGGTACATCGACCGTCGGTTCATCAGGATTGTGGAAAAGCACAAAATATGCTGTACCGCCGACAACAGCGACAACAACGAGAATTCCCACAAGTACACTGGATAAGATTTTTTTCATAGGGTAACTCCTTGGGGTAAATTTTTATATTTTAATAATACATTAAAATCTTGCGTACAGCAAGAGGTTATCTGTAAAAGTTATGTTAAAGTATCATATTAAGAAGAAACTTAATCTTGTGATATTTTTAACTGTATTTGAATTATTCACTTAAAAGTGTGTCGATAACAGGCATAAGGGGATCTGTATCAGCGAGCTCGATGGCGCCCTTATCCTCGAGAGAAGGAGTACGCATATCAATTGGAAGTTTGGCAAGAACGGGAATGCCGAATCTTTCGGAAACTTCATCTGTAGAACCTTTGCCGAAAATGTGATGCTTTTCACTGCAGTTCGGACAGGTGAAGTAGCTCATATTTTCGATAAGACCTACTACGGGAACATTCATCATTGAAGCCATATTGATAGCCTTGGAAACGATAAGACCTACCAGGTCCTGAGGTGTGGTTACCACGATGATGCCGTCAACCTTAAGGCTCTGGAATACGGTGAGGGGAACATCACCTGTTCCGGGAGGCATATCCACGAACATATAATCCACATCACCCCAGGCAACTTCTGTAAAGAACTGCTGAATAGCACCGCTGATGACGGGACCTCTCCATACTACGGGAGCATCCTGCTGGGGGAGGAGAAGATTGATGGACATAACACGGATACCTGTTTTGGTTTCCTTGGGGATAATACCGCTGGCATCTGCTTCAGCCTGTCCCTCTATACCGAAAACCTTAGGAATGGAGGGGCCTGTGATGTCTGCGTCAAGGATTGCGGTTTGCATACCTCTGCTCTGCATAGCGCAGGCAAGAAGAGAGGTGACGGAGGATTTACCCACGCCGCCCTTACCGCTTACTACGGCATAAATCTTTTTGATGTTACTGTATTCATTTTGTTTGAGGTGTAAATCTCTGTCCTTGCAGTCGGATGAAGAGCAGGATGAGCAGTTACCTGAGCATGAACTCATATATACACACTACCTTTCAGTAAAATAAAATATACTATATAATAATACAAATAAATGAATATGTCAAATATTTTCCTTCATAAAAATAATTGCAGACTTATTTTGTGCGAAGGAAAGTCCGTATACACCTGACTTTATTTGACAGAAAAGGACTTTTGTGTTATATTATTAAAAATTTTTAACAGGAGGTTTATTTATGCTTCATCCCGTTTTAGCTATGGCAATAGGCATCGTGGTTATGATGCTTCTCATTATTTTTACCAAAATGCACGCATTTCCCTCCCTTATCATTTCGGCTATTCTTATTGCAGTCCTCGCTATGCCCTTCGGACCTGAGGGCGCTGTGGTAGATACTCTTACAGGCTGTGTAAGCACCGTTACAAAAGGCTTCGGTAACACGATGGCGAGTATCGGTGTGGTTATAGGCTTCGGCTGTATAATGGGCATCTTTCTCGAGAAAAGCGGTGCTGCAAAGCGTATGGCACTGACCATCCTGAAAATGGTAGGTGTTAAAAACTGTGACGTGGTTTTAGGTCTTACAGGCTTCGTGGTTTCAATACCTGTTTTCTGTGATTCGGGCTTCGTTATTCTCTCTTCTTTAGCTAAGGAGTTTTCCCGCCTTACTAAAAGGTCAATGGTAGGCCTTGGCGGTATTCTCGGTATGGGTCTTTACATAACACACTTCCTTGTTCCGCCCACACCGGGCCCTTTAGCCGTTGTTTCTACCTTTAATGAAAACGGAAGTGCTATTGACCTTGGCTTGTTTATTCTTGCCGGTATCGGTCTTTCTGTTCCGCTTTTCGTTTTCTCTGTGTTACTTTTCAGATACTTCGGCAGAAAATATCCCGACCTTATCGTTCCCTATGAAATCGACAGGAGCAAATACACACCCGAACAGCTGACAGTTCTCGACCGTATACAGGAAAAGCAGAAAAAGGGTGAAGACCTTGTGACATCGGATTTCGCAGAGCTTTTAGCTTCTGAAAAGCTTCCATCTGCAGGTCTTTCTTTTGCTACTTTGTTAGTTCCTATCGCACTTATCTTTGCTAATACTCTTGTAGGTCAGATTACTTCTCTCTCAGGGACAGCCTTTGCGAGTGTTATTACCTTCCTCGGTCAGCCTGTTATTGCTCTTTTTGTTTCTCTCTGCATGGGAGCATTTCTCCTCTGCCGTACCTTCGACAGAAAGACTTGCATCGATCTTATGCAGGAGGCTTGCCGTGATGCAGGTCCCATCGTGTTCATCACAGCGGCGGGCGGTGCTCTCGGTGCGGTCATTAACGCTACAGGTGCTGCAGGTATTATGGCGAACTGGATTGTTGATACGGGTGTTCCCGGCATTCTTGTTCCGATTATAATAGGCGTGGTTATGCGATTCCCTCAGGGCTCGGGTACCACTGCTATGATTACAGGCTCTGCCATTATAGCACCCATGATGGCAACACTCGGTGTAAATCCTTATCTTGCCGCTCTGGCACTTTGTCTTACCACTATGTGTCCCAGTTATCTCAATGACTCATATTTCCACGTGGTTACGAACTTTTCGGGTATGGACATCAAGACAAGCCTCAAGACCTGGTCTGTAGCTTCTGTGCTTATCCCTGTGGTGGGCTCGGTGATACTTACGGTGCTTTCGCTGTTTATCCATTGATGCTTTTGACAAGATAAAAAATTAACTCTCCGTCTTTATCGGCGGAGAGTTTTTGTTATTTTTCCACCTTTCCTCGTGTTTGCGATGCTTTAAAAGGTTAAAACGGTGAAGGAAAAAAGGGCATATTTCGTGCCGAAAACACCCTAAAACACTACATTTAGGCGCGATTTATGAACAAATTAAAAATCTGCATTTTTCACAAAGAAATTTTCGAAAATTGGTTGACATTCACCAAATACTGTGGTATCATAGTTGAGCGTGTGAAAAGGGTTTGGGTATAACTCTGTCTTCACACAACCTCAAGATATGCGATGATGCGGGAGGTGGCTGCCCCTGAGGCAGGAAATTTCCGCGGAGTATGTCCGATTTAAAACCGGGCGATCTATATTTCATCTTTAACGCTGTTATCTT
>JAZNMU010000139.1:0-9594 GCA_045579865.1 Acutalibacteraceae bacterium | reverse complement strand
TTGAGACCGTACTTCTTTCTTTCCTTCATTCTGGGGTCACGAGTGAGGAAGCCTGCCTTCTTGAGTGCAGGACGAAGTTCTTCGTCATACTGAAGGAGAGCTCTGGAAAGACCGTGACGGATAGCACCTGCCTGGCCTGTAACGCCACCGCCTGTTACGCGGCAAACGATGTCAAACTTCTCTGTGGTTTCTGTAAGATTGAGAGGCTGACGAACGATGAGCTTAAGTGTTTCAAGACCGAAATAATCGTCGATATCTCTGTCGTTGATGGTGATTTTACCTGTACCTGCATAAACACGTACTCTTGCGATTGACTTCTTTCTGCGGCCTGTGCCGTAGAAGAACGGAGTTGTTTCGTACATTCTGTTTGTCCTCCCTTTCTATTATAATTCGATAACTTCGGGCTTCTGAGCTGCGTGTGCGTGTTCAGCACCTGCATAAACGCGAAGTCTGGTGAGAGCCTGACGGCCGATTACTGTGTCGGGAACCATACCCTTGATAGCCTTGGTCATAGCGAATTCGGGCTTAGTCTTCATAAGGGTTGAGTACTTAACCTTCTTCATGTTACCGATGTAACCTGTGTGATGGTAGTACATTTTCTGATCGAGCTTCTTACCTGTAAGAACAACCTTATCTGCGTTGATGATGATAACGTGGTCACCGCAGTCAGCGTGGGGTGCGAAGGTGGGCTTATGCTTACCTCTGAGAAGATCAGCAGCTTTAGCAGCTACGTGGCCGAGGTGCTTACCTTCAGCGTCGATAACATACCACTGACGGGTGATGTCGCCTGCTTTGGGCATATAAGTTGACATAACTTTTTCCTCCATTAGATTATTTTTAATGCTCGGATATATTACCACAAGTCATTCTCTTTGTCAACACCTTTTTTGCAGTTTTTTAATTTATATTTTGAATGCTCCGTTTTTCTCCGTTTTTCTCCTGTTTTCATAGCATTTGCTCGCAAACGATTTTTATAAAATTTTGCTTTTTTCTTTGTATACTTTGCTGAATTACTGCCCTTCGATTATAAAGGTAACCTTTCCGTCACTATATCTGCTGCAGCCTTTAAAGCCGTGCAGCTCAAATATCTTCTTGCATATAGGAAGACCCATACCAACGCTCGTGCCCTGTCTTTGTCTTGATTTGTCGCCTTTGGAAAACTCCTGCCAGGCTTCCTTGGCATTTACCACACTGCATTCCTCTGCTTCGTTGGCGACCTCAAAGATAAAGCTCTTTTCTTTTTTGCGGAGACTCACGGTAACTCTCCTGTCACCCTGTGCATATCTGACAGCATTGGAAAGATAGTTATCAATTGCCATTTTCATAAGCTCCACATTACATTCAGAGCAGACATTACTTTCTATACCTACCACATCAAAAATAACACCTGATTTCTGTGCGAAGGCAAGATAGCTTTTTATCTCCTGCCTTACAAGCTCGGTTAAATCACACTTTTCTTTTTCGATGTGTGTGAGCTGTGTAATGCGGTTATAAGTAAGCAATGACGACACTATGCCGTCCATACGCAACGCCTCATCGTGAATGGCTTTCAGGTAGCTGTCCTTCTTTTCGGGGGCTACATCCTCCATAAGACACTCACATCTGTTCTGAATTACGGCGATGGGTGTTTTCAGCTCGTGGGATGCGGCAGAAATGAAGGTCCTTCGTGATTCATCGAGCTTTTGACTTTTAGCAAAAAGCTTAAGGCACAAGAAAAGAAATATAGCACCCGTTATACTGAACATAACAGAAAGATTAATTGTCAGATAACGGAAATCATCAGAAAAAAGTGCACCCAAAAAAATGTTATACTTTGATGCAAAGAATATCTTAAACTCCTTATCACCAAAGTATATTAAATTGTCACCAATAGCCTCTTCAGCGCTGGTGTAAGCACCCCCACCGTTCCAAGGATTTTCACTGGCCATAACCTCTTCATAACGGTCTCTGACCTCCTTTTCCAACATATCATAATATTTTCTATTATACACAGCACTGTTAACCTCGTTGAAATAACAGTAATTCTGATATTCACTTTTTAAATTGCTTGCAGGATGATCGGAAAAAACGAAGCGTTTTATATTACCTTTACAACTAAAGGTAGCCGACACGGGTATAAGTCTTTCTCCGTCATCATAAACCTGCAAATCATCAACAAAAACAAAATTTCCTTTTGAAAATTTTCTGAATTCCTTTATAAACTCCTCGGTAATGTATTCATCTATACTGATAACATATTTGAGAATCTGTCCGTTTTTATCAAAGTATGCCACAAAGTAATTTCTCGGAGCAAAGTATAAGTTTCCCTCTCTGTCTGCCACAGCAACAGCGCATGGAAAATCCGCATCCGTATATGTATACTGTATCACGTTATAAAGAACCGTTTCGGCCTCAGTATACCCTACCTTTGCCAACCTTAAATCATAATTCTCCGGCTCTTCTCCGTAGGCACGGAAAGTATCAGAGCTGTAATATAATTTATTACAGAATTGGTGAAAATCCGAAGCGAGTTGCTCCTTAGCAACACCAAAATTAAGCACCGATGCCGTCATAAATAACAGCATTATTCCTGCCAAAACCATTGAAATAATTTTCTTCCTTGTCATATTTACTCCTCCTTTTTGAAAGAATAACCTATTCCCGAGGTAGTAGTAATAAGATAAGCCTTTTCCCTCAAAGCCTTTCTGATTCGCTTTATGTGGGTATCTACGGTACGGCTGTCACCGTCAAAATCCCATCCCCATATTTTACTTATGATAATATCTCTGCTTAAAACTGTTCCCCTGTTCTGCATAAGCAATAAAAGCAGATTGAAATCCTTCAGAGGCAGTCTTATTTCTCTTTCTCCCACAAAGACTATTCTCTTTTTCAAATCAATCCTTACCCCTGATTCTTCTATGGAATCATCCTGTTTAAGTCCTTTGTTGCGTCTTATGGTTGCAGTGATTTTTTCGCACAGCACCGATAAAGGAAAGGGTTTGACCATATAATCATCCGCACCGTACTTGTAGCCTTTTAAAAGATTCTCTTCCTGTCCTAAAGCAGAGAGAAAAAGAATAGGCACATCCGTGAACTCTCTTATTTCCCTGCAGGCTTCAAGACCGTCCTTTTCGGGCATAAGCACATCCAGTAAAATCAGGTCAAAGACTTCCTTTTCGGCACAGCTCACTGCCTCAGCTCCGTTTTTGGCAGCCACTACGGAAAAGCCCTTTGCCGTAAGGTAGTCACTGAAGGGTTCCCTTATATTAAAATCATCGTCAGCTAAAAGTATCTTATACATATTGCATCTCCTCCTTACAGCATTATCATAAAGGGTTGTTATGGACTTTTTGTGGCAAAAGCAAAGAAAAATGCAGAGAATTTTCTTCCCTGCATTTTATTCTTATCTTGCCGTAATCTCTGCCGAAGGATTACCTGCACCGTCGTAGGCTATGATAGTGTAAACATCTGTTATCCTGCCCTCAGCATCGACAGCACTCGTTCTGTGGTAGCCGTCAAAGGTTTCTGCACGGCAAAGGAACTCACCGTTTTTCAGAATGCGGTAATGAGAAATTCCGATGTTATCCTCTGCCTCATCCCATCTGAGCTCTATTCCTTCCGCTGTCTCTGTTTTGGTAAGACTGTCGCTCATTACAGGTGCCACTTTTTCGAGGCCGTAGCCGTTATCAAGATAATCCTTATAGGTGTCAATGTAAACCGCCGAAACCTGTTCGGGGCAATAATAATGGCTGTAGGAGAAGGTTATGATGTTTTCGCAGTATTTAGAAGCAATATCCATCTGCTTTGTGAATCGGTCTAAGGTCACGGGAACATATACAGTGTTTTCCGTAGAGGGAGGATTGATAATGCCCTCACCGAAGGAAGGTGCGATGGCACTTGTGAAGTTTTCACAGTTCGCCCAAAGCTTCACATCGGCAGAAGCATATTTCACAGCAGTAGAATACATCTTCCACACGGTTTCCAGGTCTTCCATTTCCATCCATCCTGCACCAACTGCATCCTGAGGTGCCACGATGTCGCCGTCACGCCAATGACCTTCGGTAAAAAGCATTAACCACTGTACGAAAGCAGCGCCCTTACCTAAGGTCAGATAATTAGACGTAAAGGGGCTCATCATAAGAGGAATACTGCTGTCGATTTCTGTAGCCCTGTCAAGAACAACATTAAGACCGCGGATTATATTTGACATAGCAAGGTTCATAATAACGTTATTACTGTACTCCATAGTGAAGTACCATGCGTAGAAGTTATCCTTGCCCTCTTCGTAATATGTATTATAGATTTCTTCCATCATATCGGCTGTAACGGCACACACCTCACTGTATTCTTTGGTAAGAGTACCTGTGGACCAAAGATTGTCGAAGGCTGTAAGACCGACAAAAATCTGAATATCTGTGCCCTTTACAGCTTCAAGTGCGGCACCGAGAACATCTCCGCCGAAATCTGCATCCTTGAAGGCATCGAGTTGTGTTTCATAGTAAACATCCCAGTTGCCTTCTGCGTCTTTATTGGCAAGGTCCTGGAGAATCAAATATCTTACTCCGTCCTCTTCCATAGCCTCTACCTCGTCCGCCCATCTGTCTTCATCCCAGCTGCTGCTCAGCCATGACTGAAGAAAGGTTCCGTTAAAGTATGGTTCTGTTTTACCTTCGGGGGCTACGGCACCGCCTAAAGGCAGTACAGTCATAATAAAAGCCATTAATGCAGGTATAAGTGATTTTAAAAATAACATAATATTTCCTCCTTGTGTGTACTGAAATGATTGTAACACAAAAAAAGACCTTTAGTCAAGAGAGACTGCATTTCTCTTTTCAGAGATACAAAAAAAGGTTGCCCTTACGGACAACCTTTCTCTTTAATTTTTTGTACTATCAAACAAGTTCAATAATGCACATTTCTGCAGCATCACCGCGACGGGGACCTGTCTTAATAATACGGCAATAACCGCCGTTTACATCCTTATACTTGGGGCTGATTTCGTCGAAGAGCTTCTTAACAACATCTTCCTTTGTGATGTATGCGAGAGCCTGACGCTTATTGTGAAGTGTTGCTTCCTTGCCGAGAGTAATCATCTTCTCAGCCATAGCGCGAACTTCCTTTGCCCTTGTAACGGTGGTTTCAATGCTACCTTTTTCTAAAAGATATGTTACCATACCTCTGAGCATAGCGTTTCTGTGATCAGTAGGTCTACCAAGTTTTCTGGAACCTGCCATTGTAAATCACTCCTTTACCGTTGTGTAGAATAATTGTTTCTTAGTCGTCTTCACTGCGAAGGTCAAGACCGAAGGAATGAAGCTTTTTGATAACTTCGTCAAGGGATTTCTTGCCGAGGTTACGAACCTTCATCATATCCTCTTCTGTCTTGTTTGTTAAATCTTCCACTGTGTTGATGCCTGCACGCTTCAAGCAGTTGAATGAGCGTACTGACAAGTCAAGTTCCTCAATAGTCATCTCGAGGATTTTCTGGTTAGCATCTTCATCTTTGTCAACCATAATCTCAGTATCATAAGCTTCACCTGAGAGGTCACCGAACAAAGCGAGATGTTCGTTGAGAAACTTGGCACCGAGTGAAACAGCCTCAACAGCTGAAATTGTACCGTTGGTCCAAACTTCAAGTGTAAGTTTGTCAAAGCCAATTTCCTGACCGACACGAATGTCGTCAATTGTATAGTTAGCCTTAAGAATCGGTGTATAGATTGAGTCAATAGCAATCACGCCGATTACGGGCTGCATAAGCTTTTTGTTCTGCTCAGCAGATACATATCCACGTCCCTTGTTTACAGTAAGTTCCATATTGATGTGAGCATCTTTATCAAGTGTGCAGATATGATAATCAGGATTGATGATTTCAACTTCTGAATCACACTTGATGTCGCCGGCTAAAACTTCGCCTTCGCCGCTTGCATCAATATACACTGTTTTGGGTCCGTCACCGTGAATTTTGAGGATAACGTTCTTGAGATTGAGGATGATTTCTGTTACATCTTCTCTAACACCCTGAATGGTGGAAAACTCATGAAGTACGCCGTCAATTTTAACACTGGTGATTGCGTAGCCGGGAAGTGATGAAAGAAGAATTCTTCTTAAACTGTTACCGAGAGTAACACCGTAGCCACGCTCCAACGGTTCAACCACGATTTTACCGTAGGTACCGTCAGCTGCTAATTCTGCAGTTTCGATTCTGGGCTTTTCAATGCCTATCATGCAAAACCCTCCTTACTTATTTGTGGATGTGTTTTACGCTAATAACCGTCTATTACTTAGAATAGAATTCGACGATAAGATGTTCTTCAACGGGTGTGCTGATCTGCTCACGCTCGGGAAGATTTACGATCTTAGCTTCGCAATTTTCACGGTTAAGGTCGAGCCATGTGGGAACGGGTCTTGATGCGTTTGCTTCAAGAACTGCCTTGATCTTAACGCTGTCACGGCTCTTTGCTTTGATAGCAACTACATCACCTGCTTTAAGAAGGTATGAAGGAATGTCAACCTTCTTGCCGTTAACGGTGAAGTGTGCATGTGTAACGAGCTGTCTTGCTTCAGCACGTGAAGAAGCCCAGCCAAGGGTGTATACTACGTTATCAAGACGGCTTTCACAGATTCTGAGAAGGTTGTCACCGGTAACGCCGGTTTTCTTTTCAGCCATAATGAAGTACTTATGGAACTGACCTTCCTGAATGCCGTAGTAACGTCTGGCCTGCTGCTTAGCACGAAGCTGGAGACCATATTCAGAATTCTTTTTACGGTTCTGACCGTGCTGACCGGGAGCATAAGAACGACGCTCAAAAGCACATTTGCCAGTGTAGCATCTGTCACCCTTTAAAAAGAGTTTCTTACCCTCACGGCGGCACATCTTACATACCGCACCTGTATATCTTGCCATACGTTTGTACCTCCGTTATACGCGTCTTCTTTTCGGGGGACGGCAGCCGTTGTGAGGAATCGGTGTAACGTCCTTAATCATAGTTACATCGAGGCCTGCTGTCTGTAAAGCTCTGATTGCAGCTTCACGACCTGCACCGGGTCCCTTAACATATACTTCAACGGTCTTCATGCCGTGTTCGATTGCAGCCTTAGCAGCAGTTTCAGCTGCTGTCTGTGCAGCAAACGGTGTGGATTTTCTTGAGCCTCTGAAGCCCATTTCACCGGCACTTGCCCATGACACTGCGTTACCCTGTAAGTCAGTGATGGTAACGATTGTGTTGTTGAAGGTGGATTGAATATGGGCCGCACCGCGGTCAATGTTCTTTTTGTCACGGCGACGGCGAACGTTGGTAGCTTTCTTTGCAACCTTTGCCATAAATTTATCCTCCTAAGATTACTTTTTCTTATTTGCGATGGTCTTCTTGGGACCTTTACGGGTACGAGCGTTAGTCTTTGAACGCTGACCTCTTACGGGAAGGCCCTTTCTGTGGCGGATGCCACGATAGCAACCAATTTCAATAAGTCTTTTAATATCAAATGCTGTTTCTCTTCTGAGGTCACCTTCAACCTTTACGTTGTGGTCAATGTACTCACGAAGTTTTGAAACGTCGTCTTCGGTAAGATCCTTAACTCTTGTGTCGGGATTAATACCAGTTGCTGCGATGATATCGCCAGCAGTTTTACGACCAATACCGTAGATATAAGTAAGAGCAATTTCTACTCTCTTATCTCTGGGCAGGTCAACACCTGAAATACGAGCCATGTTTCAGTTGCACCTCCTAAATTATAACGTCAATTAGCCTTGACGCTGTTTGTGTTTGGGATTTTCGCAGATAACCATAATTTTGCCGTTACGCTTGATTACCTTGCACTTTTCACATATTTTCTTTACAGAAGGTCTGACTTTCATAGGATTGCCTCCTTTAAATTCAAAAATGTCAGGTTTATTTGCTTCTCCATGTTATACGTCCACGGGTTAAGTCGTATGGAGACATTTCGACTGTAACCTTATCACCGGGAAGAATACGAATGTAGTTCATTCTGAGCTTACCGGAGATATGTGCTAAAATTTTATGACCGTTTTCGAGTTCGACTTGGAATGTTGCGTTGGGAAGAGCCTCAACAACAGTACCTTCGATTTCAATCATATCCTGTTTTGACATAACCTTACCCCCCTGGGTTCGCTATTTTGTTAAGTGTTTTTCTAAGCTTACGATTTGTTGCCATTGAGTCCTTTTCGAGTGTGACATCTGTCAAAGCAACGTGTTTGACATTCTTTGCCTTGGGCTTTTCGAGCCTGCGGCTTTTACCGTCACAGATAAGAACTTTTCCGTTTGCAATATCCTTCACCGCAAAGAGCTCACCTTTATCGTGGCCTCTGAGTGAAAGAACTACCTGTCCTTCCTTAAAATCCATAATGACCTCTTATTCTTTGGTAAGAATTACGGGACCGTCCTTAGTGATAGCCACCGTGTGTTCAAAATGGGCGGACAGCTTTGAGTCAAGGGTTTTTACAGTCCAGCCGTCGGGAAGGACTTTGACTCTTGCAGTTCCCTGGTTAATCATCGGCTCAATAGCGATTGTCATGCCCGGTAACAGGCGTACGCCTCGGCCGGCTGTGCCGTAGTTAGGCACACTGGGATCTTCATGTAATGCCTTGCCGATACCGTGTCCCGTGTATTCACGAACCACACCGTATCCCCGTTCTTCGCAGTAAGCCTGAACGGCGTGGCATATATCGCCGAGTCTGCCGCCGGGTACAGCGTATTTGATAGCCTCATAGAGACTCTCTCTCGTTGTATCCATCAGCCGCTTTGCCTCTTCACTTACGTTTCCGCAGGCAAAAGTAGCAGCATTGTCGCCGTTATAGCCGTTTTTCTTCGCACCTAAATCGATGGAAACGATGTCTCCGTCCTTAAGGATGCGTTTTTCACTCGGTATTCCATGAATGACCTCATCATTTATGGAAATGCACGCGGTAGCCGGAAAGCCGTAGAGATGCAGGAAGTTAGGTTCCGCACCCTGACTGATGATGTAGTCGTAGGCTATCTTGTCAATCTCCTTGGTACTGATACCCGGTCTGACTGCCTCGCCGGCCACTCTGAGTGCTCCTGCCGAAATTCTGCAAGCCTCTTTCATAAGGGCAAGCTCACGGCTGGTTTTGAGCACTATCATGCTTATTCCTCCAAAGCTTTGAGAACAAGTGCGGAAGTGTCAGCCACTTCTTCCTGTCCTTCAACTATGAAAAGTTTGTTTTTCTTTCCATAGAAATCCTTGAGCGGTTCAGTCTGACTGTGATAAACATCAAGTCTTTCCTTGACCGTGTCGGGATGGTCATCTTTTCTTAAAACAAGTTCTTCACCGCAGGCATCGCAAGTGTTTTCCTTAGCAGGCTGTTTGTAAATGAGGTGGTATGAGTTACCGCATTTGGGACAAACACGTCTGCCGGACATTCTTGCAACGATCTTTTCGTCAGGAACCTCGATGTCGATAACCTTATCGATTTCGATGCCCATTTCGTCAAGAGCTTCAGCCTGGGGAATTGTTCTGGGGAAGCCGTCAAGGATGAAGCCGTTTTTGCAGTCATCCTCGCTCAGGCGTTCCTTGATGATGCCGATTACAACATCATCGGGAACAAGCTGACCGTTATCTATGAATTCCTTGGCTTTA
>JAZNMU010000138.1:0-43373 GCA_045579865.1 Acutalibacteraceae bacterium | reverse complement strand
CTGTGCTCGGGACCGAAGGAAGGAGTAACAAAAAGGCCGTTGATACCGCCTAAAACGAATGCGGCTACGAAGAAGGATGAATAGGAAGCCACAGCGTCCATAATTGTCTTGACTCCGTTAAACTGAGTACGCAGATGATATGTCGGTGCTATACCCGGAAGCATGGCCGTGTGAGGCACCATAATCATGGTGCTGACGGTCTTATAGAACATATAGGCGAATATGTAGTAAAGCATTACCTTATTGCTCTGGGGTCCTGCGGAAGCGGAAAGGCCGAAGGAGTTCCACATAAGCAGGAAGGCAAGCATAGCGGGAAGGACACCGAATTTCAGATAGGGTCGGTGTCTGCCGTCCTTATGTCTCGTTCTGTCGGTAATGATACCCATAAGCGGGTCAGTTATGGCATCGCATATACAGGAGCATAAAAGCACTGTGGCATACTGGTCAGCCTGTAAGCCCTCTACCTTGGTGAGGAAGGGAAGCAGGAAGTTACCCATAACATAGGGGCCGCCGCCCGAAAAGAAAATAGCCGAATTATAAGCTACCATCGGCTTTAGTTTAGTGCCAGGCTCGACACCGATAAGCTTTTTTACCTTGCCGACGAAGGTGTTCTGCTGAGTAAGTGGTGTTTTTTCGTTATCCATTTTATTTTTCCTCCTCTATTAGATATCCGCATATAAAATCCGATTTGTGGGGTAAAAGCTCCGCTCTCGATGGGTATATGTAGGGATAATCACGGTTATTGTAGCGGTTATATATTTTTATTTTACAGCCCACCTTCTGCACTGCTACGGTATGAAGCCCTTTGAAGGGCTTATGGGGACACCAGAAGGAAAGGACTGCCACCTTAACATCATCAAGGCTGTCAAAGAAATCGTCATACCTCAGAGTCATTCTGTATTTTATTCCCCTTCTTTTATAAAAAGAGCCTAAAAGATAGGGATTTGAACCTAAAAGTCCCGACAGAGCCTGACAGTGAGGATACATTTCCAGACAGACCTCTCTGAGTGAGGATTTCTCCCCTCTTAAAACCATACTGTTATGCAGTGCTATCATCTCACAGCCGTTATAGGACATAGGGAAAAACCCGTATTTCATCTTCGCAACCTCTCCGCAGCCCTGACCGTTTACTATTTCATCATCAGGCAAGGGAACAGTAAGGTTGTGTCTGTAGTTATATTTCTGCAGCATAGCCGTCACGACCTTTCTTTCTGTCTATTCTAACATATATTTAATATTTTTACAATGATTTGGAAGAACAATAAAAAGATTAAAAAATATTGGCCCTTTTATTTTATCATTTAATATGTTAAGATAATAAAAAGATTTACGGGAGGAAAAAAGAATGGAAAACATAGTTCAGGTTGTAGCGGCACTTATATGGAAAGAAAACGAGTTTATGATTTGTCAGCGTCCCGCAAATAAAACGAGAGCTTTTCAGTGGGAGTTCGTAGGCGGTAAGGCAGAAAAGGGAGAAACGAGGGAAGAAGCTCTAATCCGTGAATGCAGAGAAGAACTGGACATTACAGTGAAGGTGGGAGATATTTTTATGGAGGTAGACCATCAGTACCCGGACATAAATGTTCACCTTACCCTTTTTCACGCTGAAATCGCCGATGGTGAAATAAAAATGCTCGAGCATAACGACATAAAATGGATTACGCCCGATGAAATAAAGAATTTTACCTTCTGTCCTGCAGATAAGGATATTTTAGAAAAGATTATAAGGGAGTATAAGGGATGAAGCTCGAAAAAATGGCAGACTTTTTCGCAGAAAGAGCAGATATGTATGATGAGCATATGCTCACGGAGGTAGAAGGCTGTAAGGAGGGGTACAAAAAGATGGCTTCTCTTATTCCCGAAGGAACAGAAAAGCTTCTTGACCTCGGGTGCGGTACAGGACTCGAGCTTGATGAAATATTCTCCTTATTCCCTGACATTAAGGTTACGGGAATCGACCTTTCAGATGTTATGCTCCGTAAACTCCGTGAAAAGCATCCCGAGAAAAACCTTACTCTTATATGCGGAGATTACTTTGAAGAAAATTTGAGCGAGAATGAATACGACTGTGCTGTTTCCTTTCAGACTATGCATCATTTCGCTAAAGCAAAGAAACTGTCTCTTTATAAAAAAATAAACACCTCTCTGAAAAAGAAAGGCATATACATCGAATGTGACTATATGGTGAAAAAACAGGAAGAAGAGGATTTATGGTTTTCGGAAAATGAAAGGCTCCGCAAAGAAAACGGCATAACCGATGAGGGATACTATCACTATGATACTCCCTGCACTGTGGTCAATCAGATTGAACTGCTAAAAAAAGCAGGCTTCCGTAGGGTCACACAGGTTTTCCGTTTGGAAAATACCACAATGCTCGTGGCTGAAAAATAACATACATTTAAAAGCGTCTGCCTATGGATTTACCGAAGGCAGACGCTATTTTTACGATTATTTGATTCTGTAAATATTTACCTCGTAGGGACGGAGCTTTTCTGTAGGCTCTCTATAGTTTGAAAGAATACACATACCCTCTGCGTGACGAGGTCTTCTTATCCATTTTTCCGTGAGGTTCATTTCGATATAGAATTTATTGTCCTTGCTCACTCTGTAAAGGCAGAAGGTCTTGTCACCTGTTTTAAGAGGCTTGAAATCACCGTAAACGAGAGTTGACTTGAACTCTTTTCTGAGAGCGATAAGTGCCTTATAATAGTTAAAGGGACTGTTTCTGTCAGCCATCTGGCTTTCAGCGTTACATTCGAGATAGTCACCGTTAAGTCTTATCCAGGGAGTGCCTGTGGTAAAGCCTGCATTTTCACTCCTGTTCCAGCACATAGGTGTTCTGGAGTTATCACGGCTGCCGGCAAGAATAGTCTTCCAGGCCTCTTCCTTTGAGATACCCTTTTCGATCATTTCAGCATATTTATTGATAGACTCAACATCACGGAGCTCTGACATATCATTAAAGTCGCAGTTCATCATACCGAGCTCTTCGCCCTGATAGATGTAGGGAGTGCCTCTGCCCGTAAGAAGCATAGCACCGATAAGCTTGGAAAGAGGCTTTCTGTAGGCAGAGTCAGGATTTACCTTGGAAACCATGCGGGGATTATCGTGGTTTTCGATAACAAGTGAAGGCCAGGAGGAGCCCTTCATTTCAAGCTGATATTTGCTGAAAAGATTTCTCAGATATTTGAGATTATATTTATAATCGTCCCATCTCTGCTTGCCCGGAGTTTCAAGCTGGTCAAAGAGGAAGGTCTGACGGATTTCCTCACGGGAATCGTCTACAAGATACTTTGCCATCTCAACACCGATACCGCCTGTTTCACCTACACAGAAGGAGTTCGGGAACTTTTTGAAAGCGTTTTCGTTAAGCTCGTGGAGATATTCGTGAAGACGGGGCCCCCAGAAGTAATGCTCACCGCCATAGCCGATAAATTCCCCTACGAGAGGATTGCCGTCGGGAAGACCTTCAACCTTGGAAATAAGGTTGATAACGTCCATACGGAAGCCGTCTACACCCTTTGCAAGCCACCAACGTACCATTTCGGCAACATCGGCACGCATTTCGGGATTTTCCCAGTTAAGGTCCATTTGCTTTTTAGAGAAGATATGTAATGCCCACTCATCAAGCTCAGGATAATAGTTCCAGGCCGAGCCTGAGAAAACGGAAGTCCAGTTATTGGGAGGTACGCCCGGGCCCTTACCCTTACGGAAAATATAATAATTCTTATACTTTTCGTCACCTGCCAGAGCCTTTTGGAACCATTCGTGCTCGTCAGAGGTGTGGTTGACAACAAGGTCCATAACAAGCTTCATACCGCGTGCGTGGATTTCCTCGAGCATTTTATCGAAGATTTCCATAGTGCCGAACTCGGTCATTATCTTTTTATAGTCACGGATATCATAGCCCATATCGTCGTTTGGTGAATCGTAAATGGGGCTGAGCCAGAGCACATCTACGCCTAAATCTTTAAGGTAGTCAAGTTTAGAGATAATACCCTGTAAATCACCGATACCGTCTCCGTCGGAGTCCATAAAGGAACGGGGATAAATCTGGTAAATAACCGATTCCTTCCACCATTTAGGGTCTACCTCGTCCTTCGTCACTACTCTTTCGGGAGTGTAACTGAGAAGGTTGCAAAGATGCTCAATGGTTTCAATAGGCATCTTATCACCTAAGAGTTTAGGAATCATATTTAGCTTCATCATACCTACAGCAGGATTATGGATAACTGCATCGGGTATACCTGTGTGATAGGCCACCATAGCCACAAGGTCATTACCTACAGGGGTATCAAGTACCTCTCTGAGGGTGCTTTCGGGAGTAATTTTCATTTCTTTCATCCTTTCCTGAATTATTACTTTAAATATTGAAGAAGAAATCGTAAAGTGAAGAAGTGTCCGTTACGGTATTATCCACATACCAGAATATGCTGATTTTACACACGGTTACCAGACAGTCTGTCACAGTCTCATCTTTCTGATTTTTAACATCTATTTTAAAGGTTCTGACTTCGGAAATATCATCTGTGCTTACACCGTAGGTTTCAAACACGGCTTTATCTGCAGAGGCCAGATAAGCTTCAAGGTCAACTGCCACGGGTTCAGAAACACGGACAGCGGTAAGTCTGTAATCTTCGCCGTAATATTCTTCATAAAAGCCTTGGGAAGCACTGCTTAACTGAACACCTGTTTTTTTATCAAAGACATCCTCTGTGCCCGTAAGCTTTTCACCGTAACGCTTTACATTCGCTTCAAAAACGGTAAAGAAAAGCTCATCCGAAAAATATTTATCACCGAAAATCTCTTCACGGACAGCGATAAGGTACTGCATATATTTCGAATAGACAGAATCATAATCGTCCCATCCGTAAGTCTGAACAAGTTCAACATAATGAACATACATTCCGTTGATTAAATATCTCATAAGTTTTCCGTCGTCGGAAAGAGCCTTTTCACCCTTGAAGGATTCGTCGTTATAGCCCTTGAGTCCGTCTGTGCTGCCACCGATAACATAATCCGTGTCCCTGTAAACTACAGGATTGATATAGTATTTACGGATAAAATCACCGTGCTTCATATTTTTGCTTGCAAGGGTGTAATTATAGGCGTTGTAGCCGTCAGCAGTCTGAACGATAGTATCAACATAAGTAACTGCCAGCTTATCCGGACGGAAAGCTGCATATTCGCAAAAGAAGGTTAACAAACAGATTGTAGCCAAGGCCACCGTTATAAGCATACCGAAAGTTATTATTGCTGATTTTTTAATATTCTTTTCGCTGTTTTTTTCTGAAATGATTTTTTCGGGCATAAAAAAATGACCTCCTTAATAAATCAACTTATATTATAACACTATTTATATAACTGTCTCAATTGATTCTTTAAACAAATATACCTTATCTTTTTTAGTGACTTTTACTTTAGTGGAAATGAGCAGTTGACATAAAGGAATAAAAGCAGTAGAATTAACAGGTAATCAAATCAAAGGAGAGCAATAATGAAAAATCTTTCTTTAAACGACATAATGAACGCAGAGTTTTCTCTTTATGAAAATAATCCTGTATTAAAAAATCCCCCCACCAGCTTCGTAATTGCAGACCCGTCCGTCCTCACTCCCGATGAATCACACGACGGAAAATGGCATCTTTTCTGCCATACCTTTTTCGGCGTTTACAGATATGTAAGCGAGGACGGAATAAACTTTGAAAAAGCAGAAAAAATAGTCTCACGTGCCATGAGACCGAATATAAATAGAATTGACGGAAGATATTATCTTTTCTATGAAAGAACAAGACCCGTTATTCTCAACGCACTTTCTTTAATAGGCGTAAAGTGGAAATCAGAAATCTACTGCACGGAGTCAGAAGATTTTTCTCACTGGTCAGAGCCTTATCCTGTTATAAAGAAAACCCGTGACTTCGAAGAATACAAGGGAGGCTATGCCATTTCTAATCCCTTCCTCATCAAAACTGAGGATGACTACAGGCTTTATTATTCCTGCGGACAGACCTTCATTAAAGACTGTGGCTTCGGTGAGCCGACACACATAAGCTATGCCGAAAGCAAGGATGTTTCTGAAAACTATATTTCACGCACATCACCCATCATCAGCCCTGACAAAAATATCGAATATCTTAACCTTTGCTCAGGCTGTCTGAAGGTTTATAAGCTCAGAGACTGCTATATAGGACTGCAGAACGGGCTTTTCGAAAAGGACGGTAAAAGCCACTCCGCCATTATGCTTTTAAAGAGTGACGACGGTGTTAAATTTGATTTTGTAAAGCCCTTCCTCGTTCCGCAGAAATGCGGTGATAATAACTGGATGGCTCAGTATGTTTACGCCTGCTGTCTGACTCATTATAAAGGCAAACTACGTCTCTATTTCAACGCAAGAAATGTTTCCGATAATCTGAGAGGCAGAGAGTCTATAGGTATTTTTGAAGCCACTTTATAAGCTGTGATTTAACCGGTGACAAAGATTTCCTTTATCTTATTCTTCCTTTCTGTTATGAGGGAGCAGCAATCGCCTTCGGTGTAACAAGTCAGCCCACTGACCGCAAAGGCCTGACTTGTTTTAAATTTCAAGACTCCTGTACGAGGTGGTATAGCTGTACATAGTGTCTTTGTATGTAAAAATGACGGGTATGGTTTTTACCATACCCGATTTTTTATTTACGGAGGACTCATTCTGATTTTCATAGAGTCGGAAAATTTTATTTCTTCCCTGTTATAATCTGAAACTTTTTTCTTGACTTACAGATTTATCTGTGATATATTTTGTTAAGATTATGTTAATGAGGTATTAAAAATGACTAAGATACTTTCAATCGTTATGGCACTTATAACCTATATTTCAGGTTTTTTCTCTATCCTGTTTCCCGTTACGGAGGACTACACTCTTTTCAGCGAAATACGTTACGGTAATGAGCCCAGAGAAGTAATGGATATCTATGTTCCCGATGTTGCTTACAGAAGACCTGAAAACGGATGCATTCTCTTTATCCACGGCGGCTCCTGGTCAAACGGCGATAAAAGAGAAATGGCATCAAGATGTATCGAAATGGCTAAAAAAGGTTACATTACAGCCACAATGAACTACACACTTTATTCTGAACTTACTGCTTCGGATTTCACTGTAGATGTAATGCTTGATGAAATCGGAATGGCTCTTCAGGAGCTTAAAGTTTTTTCTTCGGAGAAAAAGCTCAATATCACCAAGGCGGCCACCTCAGGCTTTTCCTCAGGCGGGCATATTTCACTTCTATATTCATATAAAAGAGTGAAGCAGTCTCCCATAAAACTTGTATTCACGGCAAATATGGTTGCTCCCGCCGATTTAAGCTATGATGTATGGGGTGAGCTTTGTCCTGTCATCGTAAGCGGTCTTTCAGGTAAAACAATTACTGCATATATGGCAAAAACAGGTAAAGCAGACAAAACCATCGCTTCAGTTTCGCCTGTAAGCTATGTAAATTCAAACTGTATTCCCTCTCTCTTTGCCTATGGCGGTAAGGACATGGTAGTTTCCGTAAAAAACTATTATTCGATGAAGTCTGCCTTCGAAAAGACTACGGCAAGACACGACTTCTTCCTTTATCCTAATTCCATTCACACTCTTCTGAACGACCCTGATGTTCACGAGAAATATCAGGCAAAGCTTTTAGAATACTGCAAAACATACTTCGGTCATTAAACAAAATTCCTCCCGACACAGCACCGTATCGGGAGGTTTTCTTTATTCACAAATACCGTAAAACTCAATAAGCTCTTCTGCCTTTTCGTCACTGATTTTTATAATACTTCCGTGGCGCTTTATTCTTTTGCCCATATTATAGGCGCTCTCATCAAGTCTTCTGAAATCTGCCGCAGAAAGCTCCTCACAGACCATAGGCAGATATCCGCCCTTGGTGTGATATTGGTCAGCGATAAGACACCATCTGCCGTCATCTAACTGATAGGCTTCAGGGCCTTCTAAACCGAAAAATCCGTCAAGCAGTTTACAGGGAAGTCTTTCAAAATCTTCCCCCTCTTCGGGGACAAGCTTTTTACAGCGTTCAACTATAATTGTTTTGTTTGTTTCATCCTTAGAAAATCGGTAATACCAGCCCTTATCCCAAACAATGTTTGTGTCGATTACATCGGTAACTGCATCGATGTATTTGAAAGCGGGAGTGAAAGAAACAAAATCTTTGGTAAAGGAGCCGTAAATTCTCTGCTTATCTTCTACTCTTGATGCCCAGAAAACAAACCTGCTTTCCTTTTCTCTGCAATAAACTGCTTCGGGTGCCCACACACAGCCCGCCTCAGGAATGCCGACCTCCACGAGTCTTTCCTCACTCCAATGCATAAGGTCATCGGACTCCCACACAACGATACAACGACTGCCCCGTGAGGAATAATCATCCCAGTTGCCGCCTTTAGTAGTACACAGATCCGTAGCGATAATGACATATTTTTCTCTTTTTTCATCATAGAGAACGAAAGGGTCTCTTATACCCGTCGTACCCACGGAGGAATAAAGCGAAGGCTCATCAGAGCCGAGATCAGTCCAGTTGAGTCCGTCACGGCTTACAGCAAACCATACACACTCGCGGTCTCCGTTTTTACCGTCAGTAAAATGAGGAAATAAATAAGATGACATAATTTTTTCTCCTGTAATGGTATTTTTTGTCATTATAAAGTATCGGGGACAAAAAGTAAAGCCACCAGGTATATTTTTATAAATTTATTTCCGCTTCAGCAAGATATTCTTTAAGTTTCGACTTTACTTTCTGTATTCTGCTTCGTGCCGCTGAGGCTGAAATACCGTAAAGAGAGCCTGTTTCCCTACTGGAAAGATACTGTGAAACTGATAGAAGCTCTCTTTCTTCCCCTGTCAGCTTTTCCATAGCTCGCTGTATGCTAACCGACTCTTCAAAATTATACTCAACGGGAATTTCCGTTTCATACAGGTCTGCATAGTTATAATTCATTTTTCTGCTCTGAAGGGTACGCAGATAATCATTCCTGACATTTTTAGCCACGGCGAAAACCCATGATTTGGACTTATAGACCTTCCCCTGAAAAGAGGAAAGATAGCGCCATACATTCATAAAGGTCTGCTGACATAAATCCTCGGCAGTGTCCTCATCAAACTGTCTGCGGAAATAAGAATATATTTTTTTGTTATATTTTTCCCAAAGCTCATCAAAGACTTCGGCGGGTATGTAATCCATTTTATTTCCACCTGAAAAATCTTTTCTTCTTTTCTTTTTCTTCCGCTGTTAATATTTTTCCCACGGATTCGCTGTTAGCCTGTATATATCCGTGAAGCTCTTTACGGGCAATAATTTTTCCCGCGGCGATAAACTTAACCTGCTTTTCTGAAAGCATTTCTTCCGTAACCTCATCGTCAATAAATATTTTTCCGCAGGCGATGATAAGAGTTTTATCACCGATGCTGTCAGTAAAGTTTTTATCGATATTAAGATTAGCCATACCTTTTATCAGGTTCACATCATCATCTGTTTCTACCTTTGTACCGTTTATACTCGAAACCGTCACCTGAGCACTTTTAGCTTTTATCAAAGTGCCGTTAACAATCATTCTGATATTCATTTCCGCAGGAATATCTTTCACAAAAACAGTGCCGTTGCAGATAACCGCACTGTCCTTTGTCACATCATTGCGTGTAAGAACTACATTGCCGTTATAAAAACATGCATCCTCGGGAACCTTGATTTCCTGTGCGATGTTCATTTTCTTAATCTGCATATAAGCCTCGGAAAATCCGTCGGGCATATCCTCGGGCAACAGCACTGATGCCACATTAGTAATTGATTTAATCTTTCTGAGTGCTTCGGGAGTAAAGCCTCTCAAATCAACTGTCGGCTGATTAATAATTCTTGCCATATTCTTTCCTTCTTTCTTTTTATTCTTTAGGGTTTCAAAAAACAAAACATATAAGGGCATATCAGTGTAATAAAGAAGCACCTCATCAAAGGTAAAAGCACCGTCTTTAAGAGCGGATAAACCTCCGTATAATTTAGACATAAATTTTTCTCTTTTCCTGTATTTGAAACCGGTTTCACCTACTAAGACGGAAATAAAACATAAACTGTCCACGTTTTTTCTGACTTTTTTTAAATTATATCATTACATAAGGGAAAACACAATCAATTTTCATTGAAATGCGCTTTCCTTTATGATAAAATGAAAAGGTAATTTTATCCTGTATGGAGGAAGCTAAATGAAAACTTTCGGTACATATTTTCAGAACGATAAAGACGAACCTGTAAAATACGGCGAAGTCAATCTTATAAACCCAAAAAGACAAAGACTCCGTGGCGAGCCTCTTCACGAGGGAGTGGAGGCTATACCCGTTTTTCAGGGTTTCTGCGGAACTGATTTTGAACTGATGAAAATGGGCAGAGAGGGTAAGCTCTGCAAAAAATTCCCCGAGGGTGAAAGCCGCCTCATAAACGGCCACGAAGGCGTAGTTTGGGTACCCTCAGAAAACCGCTTCGCCATCGTGCTCATCCGAGGCGGAGACAGCTACGATCCCACCCGCTACAGAGAGGACGAAACCTATTTCGAATACGGCTGTGACGGTGCTGACGGTCTTTTCTGTGACAGAAACTACTTTAATCCCGATATGCTTTTACATCTTCCCGAAAAGTATGAAGGACTCAAAAAACTTCCGCTCAGGGTAGCTAAAAGACTTTCCTTCGCAGACCCCTACGCCTGTGCCATCTTCCAGCTGGAGAGAATGGAGGATTTGGGCGAGGCTCATAATTTCCGCATCGAAATGGCCAAGTATAAATGCTCCGAGACTGAGGCAAGAAAAATCGCCAAGGATGCAGTTTTCGAAAAGACAGTTATTTTTGGACTTGGTATGACAGGTCTTTTCATCGCTGACCAGATAAGAAGAAATCACCCCGATGCAAAAATCCTTTTCATCGGAAGAAGTGACGAAAGCAGTAAAAAGGTTGTCTTCTCAAAGGAAATCGCAAAAGCAGACTATCTCTGTACGGCAGGTCTTTCCGAAGAAGAAACAGCAGAAAAGATTATCTCCCTTTTAGGCGGCAGAGCCACTATGTTCGTGGGCACAAGCGGAACAAACATCGAGCACCGTGTGGCCTTTGAACATAAGGTGTTGGGCTGTAACGGTGTTTACAACAGCTTCTCTCTCGGTCCCGTTGTTCACTATGATTCAATGCCCTTCGGCTTCGAAAACCATCTTATCTTCGCATCCATCAACTTCCGTCAGGAGCATATGGAAAAGGCTATAGAAATTCTCGTGGACAGCCGATATGATGAAGTGGTCGAGCTTATCGATAAGGAAGAATTTATAAAAGACCCCCTCGATGCTTATGAAAACAAGATTTTCTGTAAGGGTGCTCCCCTTAAGACAGGTATTATATGGAATAAAGAATATATGGAGGCAGAATAATGAAAGCCATAGTTATCCCCGAACCCAATAAAATCGAAATCAGAGAAGTACCTATGCCTGAAGTCAAAGAAGGCGAGGCACTTTTAAAGGTTAAATATGTAGGTATCTGCGGTGCTGACCTTGCCTCATATACAGGCAACCAGCCCTTCACCACCTACCCCCGCATTCCCGGTCACGAATTTTCCGCCGAGATAGTGGAAATCCCCGAAAATGACAGAGGGTTCAAAAAGGGAGACATTGTTACCTGCAACCCATATTTCAACTGCGGTGAATGTTACTCCTGTGAAAGAGGCTATGTGAACTGCTGTACGGATAATCAGACTATGGGTGTTCAGCGTGACGGTGCTTTCTGCGAATACATCGCTATGCCCGTAGAAAGAATTTATGACGGGAAGGATCTTTCAGCTCAGGAGCTCGCCCTCATCGAGCCCTTCTCCATTTCACAGCACGCCGTTTCCCGAGCAGTTATCAAGGAAAGTGACAGTGTACTCGTTATCGGAGCAGGTCCCATCGGTCTTTTCGCCCTCATCGCTGCCAAGCAGAAATGCAAGAAAATCGTGGTGGCAGATATTCTCGATAACAGACTCTCTCTTGCCAAGGAATACGGTGCAGATGCAGTTGTGAACACAAAGAATGAGTCTTTAGCCGAATTTACAGAAAAGTTCACCGAGGGCAAAGGCTTTGATGTGTGTATTGAAGCCTGCGGTGCTCCCGAAACCTTCCTTGGCTGTATCGACAGCTGTGCCTTTGCAGGCAACATCATCCTCATCGGTAACGGCAAGCGTGACACCACCTTCCTTCACTCGGTTATTCTGAAAAAAGAGCTTAACATCCACGGAAGCAGAAACGCTCTTAAGGACGACTTCATCAATAATATTGACCTTGTGGCAGAGGGTAAGGCTGACGTTATGAAAATGGTCAGCGGTGTTTATGATATGTCAGATGCAGTTGATGCCTTTGAAGCACTTAAAAACAATAACGGTACTCTTGCCAAACTTCTTATAAAGATAGGTGACTGAAATGAAAGAAAGAATTATTCAGTTCGGCGAAGGTAATTTTCTTCGCGGTTTCGTGGATTATTTTATCCACTGTTTAAATAAAAAAGGTCTCTACGACGGCAAGGTGGTAGTAGTACAACCGATTCCGGTAGGCCAGATTGAAGGTCTTAAGGCACAGGATTACAAATACAACCTTTACTTAAGAGGCATTGAAAAGGGCGAAACCGTTCAGGAGCATAACCTTATCGAGTCTATTGCCGGAGGTGTTGACCCTTATAAAAACTTTGATAAATATATGGCTCTTGCGGATAACCCCGATTTCAGATTTGTTGTTTCAAATACTACAGAAGCAGGTATCGCCTTTGACAAAAGCTGTAAGCTCGACGACAAGCCCTGCAAGTCCTTCCCCGGAAAGCTGACACAACTTCTTTATAAACGCTATAAAAACGGTATGAACGGATTTGTTCATCTCGCCTGCGAGCTTATCGACAATAACGGAGACGAGCTTAAAAAATGCGTTCTTAAATATGCGGAGCTTTGGGGTCTTGAAGAGGACTTCGTTAAATGGATAGAGGAGAAAAACGCCTTTGTAAACACTCTCGTGGACAGAATAGTTACGGGCTATCCCGGTGCAGAGGAGGCAAAGACTCTGGCCGAGGGTGACAATTATGTGGACACGGCTGAAATCTTCCACCTGTGGGTAATAGAGGGCGATTACGAAAGTGAGCTTCCCCTCAAAAAGGCAGGCTTCAATGTGGTATGGACAGACGATGCGAAGCCCTATAAGAAAATCAAGGTAAGGGTGCTTAACGGTGCTCACACCTCACTGGTGGCAGGTGCCATTCTTTCAGGCATCGAAACAGTTCGAGATGCTATGGCTGACGAAACAGCCTGCGCATTCCTTATCAAATGTATGATGGAAGAAATTCTTCCCACCATCGGAGAAAACGAGGACAGCATATCTTTTGCAAACAGCGTTCTTGACCGCTTCAGAAACCCCTTCATAAAGCACAAGTGGAGATCCATTGTGCTTAACTGTGTCAGCAAATTTGCCGTACGCGATCTGCCGACACTTTTAGAGTATAAAGAACAGAACGGTAAATATCCGAAACTTCTGACAATGGCTCTGGCATATCTTATTTATTTCTACAAAAACGATACACCCGACGATGCGGCCGATGTTACGGAAAAGATGAAGGACGGCACCATCGCAGAAATTCTTTCCGACAGCAGTCTGTGGCTTACTGACCTTTCTGATATGACAGACATAATCACAGAATACTACGGCGTAATCGAAAACGAGGGTGCGAAAGGTGCAATGGAATGGATACTGTCAGAATAAACGAAAAGGACAACGTACTCGTTGAGCTTTCCACTGGACACAAAGTAGCCGCCGAAGAAATAAAGGAAGGTAAGGACATAATTAAATACGGCTTTCCCATCGGCAAGGCAACCTGTGACATAAAAAAGGGAGAAAGAGTACATTCTCATAATATGAAAACCAAGCTCGGCGGACTTCTCTCCTATGAGTATACACCGAATTTCACCTTCCCCGAAAAGGAAGAGCCCTTTGAAATAATGGCCTTCGAAAGAGAAAGCGGTGAAATCGGCATAAGAAACGACATATGGATTGTTCCCACCGTGGGCTGCGTAAACTCTGCGGCGAAGGCTCTGGCAGACAAAACAGGCGCCATAGCTTTTTCCCACCCCTACGGCTGCAGTCAGCTGGGTGGCGATATGGAAACCACACAGCTCATTTTAAAGGGTCTTATCACCCATCCCAATGCAGGCGGTGTTCTCGTCCTCGGCCTCGGCTGTGAAAACAACCACATCGGCGAAATGAAAAAGGTTTTGGGCGATGTTAATGAAAATCGTATCCGTTTCCTCAATACCCAGGACTGTGAGGATGAAATCGCAGAGGGCATAAAAATAATCGAAGAGCTTAAGAAAATCGCTTCAAAGGATAAGCGCACCTGTGTTCCCGTTTCCCGCCTCAGGGTAGGTCTTAAATGCGGTGGCTCCGACGGCTTTTCGGGCATCACTGCCAATCCCACCGTAGGCAGAGTGACAGACAGGCTCTGTGCCATGGGAGCGAGCACCGTGCTCACGGAGGTACCCGAAATGTTCGGTGCTGAAACGGTGCTTTTTGAAAGATGCATAAATAAAGAGCTTTTCAATAAAGCAGTAAGCCTCATTAATGATTTCAAGGAATATTTCAGAAGCCACGGCGAGCCCGTTTCCGAAAACCCCTCCCCCGGCAACAAGGAAGGCGGCATAACCACTCTTGAGGAAAAGTCCCTCGGCTGTGTGCAGAAGGGCGGATCTGCTCCCGTAGTGGATGTTCTCACCTACGGTGACAAGATAACCAAGCCGGGCTTAAGTCTTCTTAACGGCCCCGGCAACGATATCGTTTCCGTCACCAATCTTTCCACCGCAGGCTGTCATATGGTTCTTTTCACCACAGGCAGAGGTACTCCCCTCGGCGGTGCGGTGCCTACGGTAAAGATTGCCACCAACGATAATCTTGCCCAAAGAAAAAAAGGCTGGATAGATTTTACTGCTTCCTCATTCGACACAAGACAGGCGGCAGAGGACCTTCTGATGCTAATAAAAGAAGTAGCAGAGGGTAAGCAAACAAAAAACGAGCTTAACAACTCAAGAGAAATCGCTATATTCAAGGACGGTGTAACCTTATGATTATCGATGCACACGCTCATTTGTGGAAAAAACAGCAGGGAATTGTAAACAGCAAGCCTGTTTATGACATCGGCGGCGGAAGAAGCAATTTCGGCGGTGAAATAAAACAGATGCTCCCCCCTTATATGACCGACGGAGAAAACAGCGGTGAGCGCTTCATAGCAAATATGAACTACGCAGGCGTTTCCGCTTCGGTGATTACTCAGGAATATATCGACGGAAATCAGGACAGCTATCTGCTCGAATGTAAAAAATCCTACCCGAACAGACTTAAGGTATGTGCTCTTTATGAGGAAAAGGAAATGGGTGACATATCAGCTTTCGACGGCATAAAAATCTGTGCTGGAAGACTTACGGATAAAAAACTTTTAAACCACCTTTATCCCTTCCGTCTCGCCACAGAAAAGGGCAAATTCATTTCAATCGACCTAGCTGACGGTGATGAACAGACGGAGCAGATGCAGGAAATAATAAAAATGTTCCCTGACCTGAAAATCGCTGTCGGTCATTTCGGTATGGTAACCCGTAAAAACTGGCTCGAGCAGATAAGGCTCGCCGAAAACAAAAACGTTTTTATCGAATGTGGCGGCATAACCTGGCTTTTCAACAGCGAATTTTATCCCTACCCCTCGGCAGTTGAGGCCATTAAGGAGGCGGCAGACCTGGTGGGTATGGAGAAGCTGATGTGGGGCAGTGATTACCCCCGAACTATGACTGCCATCACCTACAGAATGTCTTATGATTTCATCGTGAAAAGCGACAGGCTTACCGAAAAGGAAAAGACTCTTTTCCTTGGCGAAAATGCGGTGAGATTCTATGGCTTCAAGGATTTATACATACCCGAAAAGATTAAAAATATGGTGGAGGACTGATTATATGAGTCAAGAGCTTAAAAGAACCTATGTACCCTTCACTCAGTGGAAGGAAAAATCAAAGCAGACCGAATATACCGAGCCCACTCCCCTTTTAAATAAGGACGGAACACTCAATGCACGGGGCTGGGCAAGACATAACGTGTTCGAATATGACCGCAATCTCGTCAAGCGTGAACGCCTCATAAGTAAAAAGGAATGGGATTATTACACCGTTACCGACGGTCAGAAGCAGCTTCTTGTTTCTTTCGCCAATGTGGGCATCGGCGGCTTTATGGGTCTTCGTCTTATCGACCTTCACACGGGCGAGGTACACGCTGACGGAATGAAGATTTTCGCAGGGCACAAAACCTGTCTTCCTCTCAACAAGGTAGATGTCCCCGGCAGATTCGCCTATAAGGCAAATGGTGTGGAATTCGACTTCAACACCAAGGAAACAGAAAGAACCGTTTTCTTTAAGATGAAGCATAAGGGTAAGGAGTTATCCTGCGACATTCATATGGATATACCCGAAGGACTTGAAAACATCACTACCGTCCTCCCCTTTGAGGGCGATGACACAAAGTTTTTTATGACCACCAAGCAGAACTGTATGCCCACCTCGGGTATTTTCCGTTTCGGTGATTACACCTATGAATTCACCAAGGATAAATCCTTCTGCACTCTCGACTGGGGTAAGGTAAACACTCCCCGACACCTCGTATGGTACTGGGGAAGCGGAGCAACATATCTCACCGACGAAAAGGGCGAAAAGCACATCTTCGGCTTCGAAATCACCTGGGCAATCGGCGATGAAAGCCACGCCACGGAAACCTGTCTCTTTTACGACGGTAAGGTGCACAAAATAGGTGCTGTGGATGTGGAAAAATTCCCAAAAGGCAGATATATGGAGGACTGGAAATTTATTTCCGAGGACGGACGCTTCAATCTGACAATGAAGCCCGTCAAGCAGACCGTCAGCGACGTAAATCTCGGCCCTGTGGCTCATATGGACTGCAACCAGATTTACGGTCTGTGGAGCGGTGATGTTACCCTCGATGACGGAACGAAATTAGAAATAAAAGACCTTTTTGCTTTCTGCGAGTATGTGGAGAACAGATGGTAAAAAATTAAGACCGATGTAAAAGCCTGAAACTTTTATATCGGTCTTTCCGTTATTTGTTTATATACTTTCTGTAATCCTCATAAAGCTTTACGGAGTTTTCGTTACCTGCGAAAGCCTTGCTTTCAGGAGGATTCATAATACCTAAATACTGATAGGATAAAATCTTATCCACATAAGGCGACGCATTCTCTATCTGCTTTTTTATTCTTTCGAAAGGTGCAGGAATGAGAGCACTTTTATAAACCATACCCTCAAAGTCAAAGAGCTCAATATCCGCCCACAGCTGTGCTCTACCTGCCTTATCGTGGGCTCTGCGGAGCCTTTCAAAGATTTTTTCCGTACGGTCAACCTTGGTCTTTTTTACGCCTACCTCATCCTGATAGGCGATGAAATCCACATCCGTTTCTGCAAGAGAGCGGACGAAATAATCTCTCGAAAGCACAAGATTAGTACCGTAAGGTGCGATAAGAGTTTTCTTTTCGGGAGTAAGCTCACGGCAACGTGCCGAACAGAGATTTACGTACTTTATGAAATCCTTCGAAAAACGCAGAATAATACAAGTTTCATCAGGAAAATACCAGCCGTAAAAGCTCTTATGATGTCCGTAAAGGTTCGCAAGTTCATCCATAGCTCTGAAAGAGCGGTCGATTACAGCCTGACTTTTTATGTTTTCTCCCGCCTTCCTCCAGTCACCGTAAAAGCCGTTACCGAGAAAGACCTTCACTCCGCATTCGTCTGCTTCGGAAAGAATTTCTTCGATAGGATCTTCGCAGGGCATTTCGGCAAAAGGAAAAACCGAAGATTTAAAATAGCATTTTTCATAAAGTGCCGTAGCCATAACTACTATATATTCCATACCGAGAGCGGAAATCTCACGGATTTTCTCTCTCCACTGTTCTCCCGTAAACTTTTCCAGAGCAGGATTCCAGTATTTACCCTCAGCGGTATTATGATGTCTGAATTCAAAAAATGTTCCGTCTATTTTTCTTACCATTTTATCCTATCTCCATTTTAAAGCATATGGGTAAATCGTTTTTGATATCACCCTTAAGATTGATTTTCAGATATTCGTCAGTTCTTTCAAACTCAATCTTTTCGTCACTGCCTAAAAGCTCAATCTTTTCAATAAGATAATCGTGAGGATTATGCTTTCTTAAGGTTTTGATTTTTATATTCTTTGAAGGTCTCATCTGGAAAGCATAAAGGAAACCGTTTTTATAGGTGAAGCGGAAATCCTCATTGGTGAAAGCCTTTTCGTCACCGTCTTTGAAGAAGCCTTCCTCAGCATTTACCTTACCTTCTCCGAATTGTTTCCAGAAGGTGGTGCCGTAAATACCGTCACCGTTCACCTTCAGCCATTCACCCATAGTCAGAAGGACCTCTGTTTCCTCGTCAGTGATAGTACCGTCAGGCTTAGGGCCTACGTTGATGAGAAGGTTGCCGTTTTTGGAAACGATGTCCACAAGGTCGCAGATAACCTGTCTTGCACTCTTATACTCGTTATCCTTTCTGTAGCCCCAGGAGCCCTTACCGATAGCTGTGTCCGTCTGCCAGTAAAGAGGTGAAATGCCTGAAAGAGCACCGCGTTCCACATCGAAGGTGGCAACTGTAGGCGGAAAAGCCTCGTGCTTATGGTTAATGGTTACCTCTTTGCCCCATTCGTCAGCACGGTTATAGTAATAAGCGGCAAGCTTTTTAAGGTAAGGCTTGAAGGAATGATTATGTATCCACCAGTCAAAATAGAGCGCCGACGGCTGATATTTGTCGATAAGCTCACATGTTCTCACCAGCCAATCCTCGAGCCACTCCTTGCTTGCGCCCACGGTATAGGTATCCTCTGTGGTAGGGCCGAGATTTTCGGAATTAAGCTCCTCGCAGTAAACTGCCGGGCCGTAGAAATCGCTGTATTTTTCATCGTTTACATCGCTGTCAAAAGTTCTGCCCAGGTTCATAAAGAAATAATGCTCGGCTCTGTGTGTAGAGGCACAGAGAGTAAGCCCCTGCTTTTCGCATTCATCCTTAAGCTCACCCACCACATCACGCTTCGGACCCATTTCCTTGGCGTTCCAGCGGTTGAATTCCGTGTCATACATAGCGAAGCCGTCATGATGCTCAGCAACAGGCATCACATATTTAATACCTGCCTTTTTGAAAAGAGACACCCACTCAGCAGCAGAGAACTTCTCAGCCCTGAACATAGGAATAAAGTCCTTATAACCGAAATACTTATGCTCACCGTATGTTTTTCTGTGATGCTCGAACTCTCTTGCTCTTTTATCGTACATACTTCTCGAATACCATTCACTGCCGAAGGCAGGAACAGAATAAATGCCCCAGTGAATGAAAACACCCACCTTATCCTGTCTGTACCAGTCAGGCACCTTATGATGAGCGAGAGAAGACCAGTCGGGTTTATATTTTCCTTTTTCGTTAACTTCATCGATAAGGTCAAGATATTCTTTTACTGTCATTTCTTCGTTTTCTCCTCATTTTATTAAGAGAATTATAACACTTTCAGCCATAACTTTCAACCTGTAAATCAAAATAACTCCGCCCCCGAAAAGTCAGGAGCGGAATTATTTAATCTATATAAGGAAAAATGATATGAGCTTTTTATCTGCCGAGAATAGCAAGGATAAGAACATCAAATAACAGTTCGATTTTTTCAACGAAGCCTCTTACCGCTTCTCTTTCAGCATCTTTAACAAGTCCGTTTGATGAGCTGACCTCACAGGAATATCTCTCCAAGTAAGGCTTGCAGAATTCGATTTCATAAACAGAACGTCCGTCATCGTAGTGTTTTTTCACTTGAAGGAATTTAACATCCTCAGCCTTTACACCTAAAAGTCCATAAAAAAAAGAGAGCCTACACTCTCTTTTTCATAAGTCCGTGCTTATTACAGTAAATATACAGATAGCCTCTGCCTCGGAACTGCATTCTTGTCTCCGCATTACCCTCGGGATAAAGCTTCACAAGCTGTAGCTTGTCTGTGGTCACATAAGACATAAAGGAAATGAAATGCTTTTTGCTCATTTCATGCTCTGCAGTTATGAACTTTTCGTCCTCCACATTTTCGATATTAACTGTGTGCTCTTCGTCTGTTTCTTCTGCTTCCAGAGGCGGAAGTGTAATTCCGCAGCAGCTGATAAGCGCTTCACCTGTGGTGTGTATCACATTCCCACAGACGGGACAGACGTAAAATTTTGAAAGCAGAAGATTTGAAGAAGCATTTCGGTTTATAACCGTCTCCCCCGACATAAGTTCCATTACGGAAACGCCGAGAGCCTGACTTAACGGCTCAATAAGAGAAATATCGGGCAGCCCCTTTGCCGTTTCCCATTTGGAGACAGCCTTGGCGGTGACACCGATTTCCTCGGCAAGCTGCAGCTGTGTAAGTTTCTTTGCCTCACGGAGCTTTTTTATTGTGGCACCCGTTATATAAATATTCATTGTTTCGCCTCCTTTGATTCACTGAATACATTATAACTCGGTAAAAACCAAAAGACAACCTACGCTTGGTAGAGCAGTTTTAAAATATCTGCATATCATTACAGCAAGAAATTAAATTATATCCCGCCCATTGACTACAGACATCATAAATGCTAAAATGAAAATAACAAAAAATGCAAGGCGGTGGTATTACGGTCATAAAACATAAAGTAACTAAAGAAAAAGAGGGGCAGTATTACACTATTCCCTTTGACGTGCCCGAAAATGTAGTGAAAATCACCGTCAGTTATGACTACTACAAGCCTACCAAGGGTGTTATGGGTGACCTGAAGCCTTCGAACACCGTAGACATCGGTCTTATGGACGAAAATGGCAATTTCCTCGGCTGGTCGGGCAGTGCACACAAGACAATTTATGTAGGTCAGTACGATTCCTCGTCAGGCTACCTCTGTAAAAAGATAAACAGCGGTGAATGGAAAATCATTATCGGTGCTTATCATGTAATGGATGAGGGCGTGGAGGTTACATATGATATTGACTTCGAATATAAGGAAGAAGTTCTTCTCTTCGGTGATCTGCATATGCACTCCACTGCCTCTGACGGTGTGTTCAGCGCTTATGAATTAGGCAAACTCGCCAAAGAAAAAGACCTTGATTTTATCGGCATAGCAAATCACAATAACTTTTCTGAAAATCTTGCCTTGCCTCATATAGACGGTCTTACCTTCATTCCCACCGTCGAATGGACTCACTATAAGGGTCATATGAACTTTTTCGGTGTTCCCGCACCCTTTGAAAACAGCTTTATTGCAAACACAAATGAAGAAATGCAGTCTATTATCAGCCACGCCAAAGGTCTCGGCGCAGTTATATCTGTCAATCATCCCCTCTGTCCTATCTGCCCTTATAAGTGGGAAGATGAAGATGCCTTCGATATGATAGAAGTCTGGAACGGACCTATGCGACCGTCAAATGTAAAGGCAATTGATTGGTGGACTTCACTTCTTAAAAAAGGCAGACAGATACCCATTGTGGGCGGAAGCGATTTCCATAAGCCCAAGCAGCTTGCTAAACTCGGCTCTCCCGTCACTGCTGTTTACTCACCGTCGAGAAGCGCGAAGGACATTCTTTCTGCCATAAGTCAGGGTAACTGTTTTGTTACTGAAAGCAGAGACGGCGTTAGGATACACCTTTCTTACGGCGACTGTATTATGGGACAGACGGCTGAATATAAAGAGGAAACACCTCTTAAAATCTTTGCCGACACTAAAAAGGTCACTCTTGTCACCGATAAGGGCGAAAAGGAAATACACCTCTATGAGCATTCCGCCAAGGTGAAGCTCGACAATGTTAAATTTGCTTACATCAAGGTCTATAAAGGCTTCGGTAGGCTCAAAAGGATTTGCGCAATATCAAATCCCATATATTTCAAATAAAGGAGAATTTAAATGGCACCGACAAATGCACTTACAAAGAAAACATCCCCTGCCCGTTATGGCTTTGCCATGTTCGGCACATCAATCCCTATCAATATGTTCAAGTCCTTTGCAGCTATCTTTTATGTAGATATGCTCGGTCTTGATATGAAAAAGTACTCACTGGTTCTGTTCATCTACACCTTTGTGGATGCAATAGACAATCCCGTTTACGGCTTCCTTTCAGACCGTACCCGTACCAAATGGGGCAGAAGAAGACCCTGGCTTTTGATAGGCACTCCTCTGCTTGTGCTCTTCTTCATTCTGTTCTATAATGTACCCTCCTTCATCGAAAGCGAAAAAGGTATGCTCTTTATCTATATGCTTCTGATGTACATACTTACGGGTACGCTTGACTCCCTCGTAAATGCAAACTACGGCTCACTCTTTGTCGAGCTTTTCAAAAAGGATGCAGACCGCGCAAAAACAAACGGCATCCGTCAGATTTGTCAGCTTTTTGCTATGGCAATAAGCATCGCCCTCACTCCCATGATTACCGAAGCTATCGGCTACCGACTCACATCGGTTATTTACGGCGTTGTTGCCCTTGCAGTTATGATGTACTGCTTCTGGGGTTGCCGTGAAAGCACAGATTATGAAGAACTGGAAAAGCCTCAGCTCTTCAGCAGTATCAAGGCTCTTGTGACAAATCCCCGCTTCTGGATTTTCGGTCTGGCAGGCGCATTCTACTCAGCCGCATTCTCACTCATTTCTCAGGCTATACCCTTTTTCGTAAAATATACTCTCGGTCTCGGCGGAAGTATGACAACGGTTATGCTCGGTATTGTTTTAGGTGTAGCAGTTATCGGCATTCTTATCTGGTCAAGAGTTATTCAGAAGGTTGACATTATGAAAATATGGCGAACCGGCTTCATTATTATGGCGGTTGCCTTTATTCCCCTTTTCTTTGTAAACAGTCTTGCTCCCACCATCGCCATTGCCGCAGTCGTGGGTGTAGGTGTCGCCGCCTGTCTTACCACCATGGACTGCATCGGTGCTAAAATCGTTGATGACGACTACCGTAAGCACGGAATCAAGAGAGAAGGTATCATCAACAGCCTTATGGGTGTTATGAACAGACTTAACGGCCTTTACACATCACTTGCCTTCTTCGTGGCTTCCGAGTATTTCGGCTTTATCAGCGGTGACGAGCCCGGAGAAAACCCTGCTATGGCGGCAAGAGTGCTTCTCTGCCTCTTCCCTGCTGCGGCAATGATAGTGGCTTCCGTTATCACCTTCTTCCTTAAGTTCCCCAAGGAAAGTGCAGAAAATGAGTAAATATCTGATTATAAACGCCGATGATTTCGGTCTTAACAATGAGCAGAATCTGGCTATAAAAGATTTATTAAAAAACAGGCTGATTACTTCGACATCCCTGATGTCCGTAGCACCCGAGGCAAAAGATGCTGTCAGCTTTGCAAAAGATATTTACTTTCCCGTAGGCGTGCACATAACACTCAACTCCGACGATGAAAAGGACCTTTATCCTTCTATTACGGGTGCGCCCTCTCTCGGTAAGGACGGTCTGTGGTATGAAAGCAAAAACCTCACCTTCAAAGCAAAACGGAAAGATGTCAGAGCCGAGTTTGAGGCACAGTACCGCTATATAACCGATAAGGGTACAAGGGTTGATCACGCAGACAGCCACTGCGGTACCGTTTACGGCATCAACGGCAGAAGATTTTACCTGGATGCCTTCGATTTCTGCAAAGAGCATAATCTTCCCTTCCGCTTCCCGAAAACTGTCGGCTTTCTCGAAAGACAGACAGGCATAAAGATGCCTTCGCCCATAGTGAAAATTCAGCAGATGATAGTACACTCGGCTGAAAAAAGAGGTGTGAAATTACTGACTGACCTGGTTTCAAATCCCTGGTCAATAGACAGAATCAAAGACTACAACACCTTAAGAAAATACTATCTCGATGCTGTCGATAACTGCATTGACGGTGTGACGGAAATTTTCCTTCACCCTGCACTGCCCAACGAAAAATACGGTAAAGAGTGGCAGAAAAGAGTTTTTGAATTTGAACTACTGAAAAGCGGCGACCTTTTGCAAAGAGCAAAAGACAAAGGCATTGAAGTTGTCGGTTGGAATGTCTTTGACAGATAAAAATTTATCCCTCTACCAGTAGAGGGATTTTCTGTTATTTTATTCTTATTTTAAAGAGAAACCTTGCATTTTCCTCGTACCACAAGGGGAAGTTTGTTCCCCAGACGTTGTTATATAGTACGAAGCTGATGCCGTCTTTTCCTACAGCCTCAAACTTGTTATCGAATTCAAGTATTTTACCTCTTCCGAAAGATACAAGGGGTGAATGAACATTGATAATCTCACAACTGTCAAAGGATACACCTTGCACTGCATGGAGATTACGGCTGCCGTTAAGTGTAACCTCTTCCGGTTTTACCACTGATCCAAGCTTTTTAAGTTCTACACTTTCGGCATTCGGGAAAAGATTAAAATAAATAGCCTCCGTAAGTCTGTTTGCATCCTTTCCAAACCACTTAACGTCTATATCAGGCCCGTTTTCTGAAAGGGTATATACAACCTGAATAAGTCTCGGTGCACCAAGATCATCACAGAGCTTTTTATCACAGGTAAGATTCACTTTCACTTCGTTACCATCAGCAAAAATTTCTTGGACTGCATAATCAAATCTGCCCGAAGGATATTTCCCTTCAAAGGTTTTAAGGTTAGGTCTTGCGAAGTCGCCCAGGGCCCACACAGCAGTTTCGTTGAGGTCACGGGAGTAGTGACTGAGCCAGAAGTCATAGTCCTTATTGCTGAAAGAACGGTAAGTTATAAGTGCTTCTTCATTTTTTCTTATGATTTCCTTGCCTTTGTATGTAAGTGACCCTATACCGCCCTTTGAATTAATCTCGACAGACCAATCCCCTGCTTGTGCTTCGTTTTTACCGTTAGCAGTAAAAGTAAGCGGTTTTTCAGGAATAAGAGCGACGATTTCTTTTTCTGCCTCTTTCCTGTGTTCTTCACTGAGCGCGGATAAAGCTTTGTCGATGTAACTTCTCTGCTCTGCCCAGCTTTTTTCAATAACGCTGTAATAGCCTCTTTTTCTTCTGCCGTCAAAAAGACTGACTAAAGGCAGTATACTCTGAGGCAAATCGGAGAACAAGTGACGGAATTTTACCTTATCAGCTTTTCTTGCCTTAATGAAGTCCTTTTTCAGATAATGACCGTAATCGGAAAAGTAGGTCTTCGAGTCCATTCCGCAGGTATGCTCTGCAATACAAAGAAGAGCATCGGTAAACTCTCTGTATTCGTCACCGTCACGGTTAAGGCTGCCATCGGAAATCCACTGATTTTTATAATTTATAAGAGTACGAAGACAGGCTGATTTATATGGGTCCGTAGCGGCACCGTGAATCCAGCTGTCACCCATTTCGCCGTCAAATACAGGAAGTTTGTCACGTTGTTCCCATATAACATCGGCGAAATCATCAATAGTCCCCGCTGTAATTTCATAGTCAGGGTACTGATTCTGTATCTCGTCAAAGTGTGCAAGAACTTTTTCGGGAGAGGGTGCACCGTGATTATCGAGAGTGTGGTCAAAATAAAGGATTTCCTCCACCAGTTCACTCTGAAAAGCACCGCCGTAAGCACCTGAATAAATTACTACCACTTCACTGCCGCCATTCTTCCACAGAAAGCAGGACGGAACATCAACCAAAGCCGAAGCGCCGTTTACACCGATATGGAGAAGTCTGATTCCGTGCTTTGCAAGAAGGGGTACTATCCCCTTAGTGTGTCCGGGTACGTCGGTCATTTTGGCGGCAACGGTTTTTCTGCCTCTCATTTCATCCAGCGCGTCAACAATTGACAAGCCGAAATCAAGAGAATCTGTATCAAGAAGTTCCGTATGGGTCGTAAAAGGCATCGCGTGGGGCACTATATTGCCTTCTCTGAGAGCTTTTTCTAATTTTTGCCCGCATTTTTCGTCTTTCAGTGCTTCCTTGATAATCCAGGAACCGGTAGTCCACACAAAATACTTTTTACCGTCTCTGTTAACCTTTTCTGCAAGGTCAATAGCTTCGGGAATGAATGTATCAATATACTTCCGTCTGATGTTTTCGGCATAGTCAGTAAAGCCTAAATCAAGGTGAGTTTTTGAAACTACAAATACTTTTTTCATATTCTATCCTCTTTATGTAAGACTTGTATAATTTTTCAGAAATTTCTTTTCCCAGGTTTCTTCGATTCCCTCTCGCCAGCTTAAAGCCGCAGTCTTCAGCTCCTCACATATTTCAGGAAGAGTTTCAGCAAGATTAATCTTTTCTCCCGGGTCTTTTTCAAGGTCAGAAAGGAAATATTTATCCTGTACTTCCGAATATTCCTCAAGCCTGCCGTTTATTACCAGCTTGTACTTACCCCTTCTTACTGCGGTCTGCCCCTCCATTTCCCAGAAAAGATATTCGTGCTGAGCTTCCCCCGTACCTTCAATCAGCGGAAGAAGACTTTTTCCGTCAAGCTCATAATCATCTGCATTTCCTCCGCATGCCTCTAAAACAGTGGGAAAAATATCTGAGGCAATATGCGGTGCATCAACTGTCTTGCCCGAAAGTTTTTCAGGCCAGCTTAGAATAGCAGGTATTCTTATACCGCCCTCGAAAAGACTGAATTTATGACCTTTAAAGATGCCTGAAGTACCGCCGTAGTAAAGGTCAGATCTGCCGTCAAGCCAGTTTCTCGATTCTCTGGACGGACCGTTATCGCTCTGAAAATATATTATGGTGTTATCGGCTACGCCTTGCCTGATAAGTTCATTTTTAATCTCACCCACACCGTCATCGACAGCACTTATCATCGCCGCCATAACCTGTCTGTCCCAGGGAAGATGTGAAAAGCGTTTCATATATTTTTCGGGAGCGTGCATAGGATAGTGAGGTGCGTTATATGCTACATAGAGCATAAAAGGTTCATCCTTATGACGGCGGATAAAATCCACACTCTTTTCTGTGATGCGCTCGGTCATATAGTTGCCGTTATCGTATATTTCTTCATCATTCTCCCACAGGTCGTGGGTAGGATTGGTATTACCGTCAGCCATTCCCCAGTAAAAAATGTGGGAATAATAATCCACGCAGCCTGCCAAAAAGCCTGAAAACTCATCAAACCCATTAGCGTTAGGTCTGCATTCATCTTTAAGTCCCAGATGCCATTTACCCGAAATACCCGTTTTGTAACCAAGTTTTTTCAGTGCAGTAGCTATAGTCGGCACCTCAGGTGTAAGACCCGAAGCACGTCGATGCCCCGCAAGAATGGCTCTTACCCCCGCATTACCCGGATATCTGCCCGTAAGAAGACAGGCTCTGGATGGAGAACACACGGGAGAGCCTGAATACATAGATGAAAAACGGATACCGCTCTCAGCAAGAGCATCAATATTAGGTGTTACAAAATCCTCTGCGCCCATACAGCTCAGGTCTCCGTATCCCTGGTCATCAGTCATAATAATTATTACATTAGGTCTGTTCATACTCGGTCTCCCTAAATTCTTATTTATAAAATTGATTATAGCATATAGTTCAGAGCTATTGCAACCTGAAACAAGAAAAAAGCATCACTGAGAAATCAACTGACCTCTCAGTGATGCTTTTATGTTTATCTGACTACGGAAGAATGACTGTAGATGTAAAACTCCTCCTGACTCGGCATCCACTTCTTTTCCTTAGGCGGAAACGTGGCATCGAAAGCCTCCACTGCGGCGGTATCCTCACAACAGTCGGCGGCGGAAGAAGGAATATACATCCATTTTCTGCCGTCAAGAGCATCCGGTACAAGCTCACAGACAAGAAGCGCCGTCGGGAAGTTGCCGTCCGATATGAAGCTGACATTTTTCTTTTTACAGCTGACAAACCCGCGGCTGACATAATTTCCGGGGTTCCCGAAATTGATGTTCACATCGTAACCCATTTTACGAGCCGCATCAAATGAATGTTCAATCAGAAGTTTTCCGAGCTTCTGTCTCTGGTATTCAGTCGCAACGCAAAGAGGACCGAAGGAAAGAATTTCTTTTCTCTCTCCCTTTTCATCTTCGAGCCACGCTTTTGTGTACATAATGTTGCCGATAATCTTTCCGTCCTTTTCAAGCACAAAAGCAAGCTCGGGAATAAAATCAGGGTGCTTCCGCATCTGATTTACATAATAATGCTCGTCTGCACCCGGCTTATAAACATTCCAGAACGCTTCTCGGGTAAGCTCTTCTACTGCTCTGTAGTCTTTTTCTGTTTCTAATCGTATGATCAAATTATTCATTTTTTAATCCTTTCATAATCAGATATTTTAATTGTTGCAAAGCCAAAACTTGAACCTTGCGGTCCAATTACCCTGACATCTAAAAAGCAAACTGCTGCTGTTGTGACAACGAGAGGAATTGCCTGCTCTTTCAGTACAGCAGTATAAATGGATACAATATCTTTTCATACCACATAAATATGATATATGCAACGGGGATTATAAAGGCTATAATTCTCCACGGTTCTTTTTGCTTTTTTTCGTTATTCATTGTCTTCTATTCTCAGAATTGTGACTTATCAGGCTGATTATACCACATCAGGGCAATTCTTTTCAACAGAAGTCAATAAAATACCCCTGATTTTTTCAAAGTCAGGGGTTACGTTGTTATCGGAAGCACTTAATCACATCTGAGTCTTTCTTTACAAAGGCAATAAACTCGTCAATCTCTGCCGTGATTTCATAAGAGCCCTTTGTGTAAAGTCTTTCGTCCTTGGTTAAAATCCACTCGCCGTCAGGAATATAAACGGTTTTAACCTTCTGCCCCTGCTCTACAATGGGTGCAAAAATAATATCACTGCCGAACATATACTGACTGTCGAGAGTGTAGCAGATTTCATCGTCGGGATATTCAAAAAACATAGGTCTCATAACGGGATAGCCTTTTTCCGAGGCAACATCCATCTGTGACTGTATATAAGGTCTGAGCTTTTCACGAATAAAAATAAGCTTTTTCAATATCTCAAAGTTTTCCTCGCCAAAGCTCCAGATTTCGTTAGGATCACCGCTTGGCTCTTTAAGTCCGGAGGTCGGCTCAAAATGCCTGTTTCGTGAGCCGTGAAGCCTCATAACGGGGCTGAACAATCCGAACTGGAACCAACGGACAATAAGTTCCCTGAAGTAGTCGCTTGTAATATCGGCACCGTAAAAACCACCGATATCCGTATTCCACCAGGGTATACCGCACATAGCCATATTGAGTCCTGCCTTAACCTGACAGGAGAGGCTTTCAAAGGTTGACTCAATATCACCCGACCATACAAGAGAAGCGAACTTCTGACTGCCGAGGTAAGCGCAACGGGTAAGAGTTATTATATCGTCTCTTCCCATGGATTTGAATCCGTCATAAGCCATTTTTGAATAGTAATAGGGATAAAGAAGTGCTACTGTATCAGCTCTTCCCTTGTGCCAGATAAGATTATCAAAATGCTCGGGGTGAATTTCAGGCTCTGCCTCATCAAACCAAAGAGCATCAACACCATTATCTATATAATTTTCCTTGAGCTTACTCCACACAAAATCCCTTGTCGCAGGGTTGGTAACATCGATTTCATTCTGCCAGCCGTAAAAGTCAAAAACTCTGTCCGGACCACGGGTAGTACGCATCAGCATATTATTGCTTCTCATATGATGGTAATTTTCGCTGTGCTCATTTATGGTGGGCCACATAGAAACAATCAGCTTAGTATTCATACTGTGAAGCTCATCGGTCATCGCCTTCACATCAGGCCAATATTTCGGGTCGAACTTGTAATCTCCCTGCTCCGTCCAATGAAAATAGTCAGCGATAATGGCTGAAAGTGGTATGCCAAGCTCTTTGTACTTTCTCGCCACGGAAAGAAGCTCATCCTGGGTTTCATAACGGAGTCTGCTCTGCCAGAAGCCCGTCGCCCATTCAGGCATTTTAGGTGCGTATCCCGTCAAATCGGAAAGTGTGGTACAGACCTCCTTAGGTGTACCTGCAATAACCACAAAATCCATAAACCTGCAGCAATCACAGCTCCAGCGGGTGCGGTTATTGGAAAGCTCGCAGAGACCCGTAGAGGGATTATTCCACAGAAATCCGTAGCCCAGTGATGAATAAACATAAGGAATGGTACATTTAGCATTTACATTACGGATATCGATTGACGAGCCTTTAAGGTCAAATTCATTGTCCCAGCTGTGACCGAGACCGAAGAAATGCTCGTCCTTATTCGGCTCAAATGTAACTCTTGCCGACCACAGACCGCTGCCCTTGTTATCAAAGTGACGGAAATTACTGTGAAATGTAAGCTCAGGCTTTTCCTGAAGAATTATCTTGTCCCCTACGAAAAAAGTCAGCTTACCGCTCGGCTCAAGCTTTACTTTAAGTGTACCGCAGGTGAGAGTCACATAACGGTCAGACTCTTCGATTACGGCATCGGTATTCTGCGGCATAAGGGTATAGTTTTCGTTGATTACCCGATTGTCGGGAAATCCCTGAAAACGGATTGCATTTTTACCGCAGGCACTGATACGGATAAGCTCCGTGTAGCGTGTAAATAAAAATTCATTGTCTTTGATAATAAGATTCTCCATATTTTCTCCCCCTCGGTTATTGGGTATTGAGTTGATTATAGCATTTTTTACGGCATCTTTCAACTTATGAAAATTGAGATTTAGGATGTGTTTTCTTATGTTTTTAACACAAAAAGACGATGCGCGAACCTGAGCATCGTCCTTTTTCGATATCCGGTATAAACTTATATCTCTTTAATTACATATTTATAGAAGTCAACAGACGGAGCAAAAGCAAGTGAGATTGTTTGCAGTAAGCTGATAAATGTATGAAAATGCTGTTTCCAAATCTAAATCTCCACCCGCATTTTTATATGCAGTAAGCAATGATGCTCCAACGGTGCTTTACAAATTAAACATTCTTCATAAACTTTGTTTTTGTTCATTTTTTCATCACAGCAACTTAAAATTGTTTTTCTCAAATTCCAGCAAACCCTCATCACGCATTTTGCAAAGCTCGTTTGACATGGCACTGCGGTCTACCGAAAGGTAATCTGCCAACTGTTGACGGTTAAATGGTATGGCGAACCTACTGCTGTTATGCCTTTTGGCTTCTTCGGACAGATAGGAAATCAGCTTTTCACGGGTGGTACGCTTTGACATATGACCGAGCTTCTGCACCAGTTTCCTGTTCTTATCGGAAATAGCGAAAAACATATTCTGCACAATCATATTATGAAAACGGCACGCAGATGAACAGGTTGTGAGTATCCTCTTTACATCAAAGAATAGAACAGCGCTGTCCTCGATAGCTACGACATCGTTTAATAGCACACCGCTTTCGGGAGCCGAATAAGACTCGCCAAACATCTCACCAACAGAAATTTCCGAGAGAATACTGCGATTGCCCCAGTAATCATCCTTCTGAATGTGTATCTTACCCTCGACAAGAATGAAAATGTCAGAGAGATGCTCACCCTCACGAAGGAGGCATTCACCTTTTTTGTAGCTTTTAAATCTTGCACCGAGGCAAGAAAGCAGAGAAGCGATGTCCTCTTCTCCCACACCTGAAAAAAGCTTTGTTCTTTTTAAAATTGGAATATATTTCTTCATAAAGCTCTCTTTCCGTTGTAAAAACAACCGACTTGTTATAATTATTGTAATATAATAGGGACACAAAGTCAAGAGAGGAGTTAATACTATGATAAGAAAAATTATTAAAATAGACGAAGAAAAATGTAACGGTTGCGGAGCCTGTGCGAGAGCCTGCCACGAGGGTGCCATTGAAATGATTAACGGCAAGGCAAAGCTTACCCGTGAGGATTACTGTGACGGTCTCGGCGACTGTCTGCCTGCTTGTCCTACAAATGCAATTACCTTTGAGGAAAGGGAAGCACCTGCCTATGATGAAGCCGCCGTACTTGCCGCAAAGGAGAAGAAAAATTCTTCACCTCTGCCCTGCGGTTGCCCCGGCACACAGTCAAAGGCAATAAACCGTGAAAACTGCGAGTGCAGTACAGCTTCTGCGCCCGTTAACAGTCAGCTCAGACAGTGGCCTGTACAGATTAAGCTTGTACCCGTCAACGCACCATACTTTGACGGAGCGAATCTTCTTGTGGCAGCAGACTGTACCGCCTATGCCTACGGCAACTTCCACAATGACTTTATCCGTAATCACATAACTCTTATCGGTTGCCCCAAGCTCGACGAGGGTGATTACACCGACAAGCTGACGTCAATTATCAGAAACAACAACATCAAAAGTGTCACTGTTGTCCGTATGGAAGTGCCCTGCTGCGGCGGAATAGAAAACGCCGTTAAGAGAGCACTTATGGCAAGCGGCAAGTTTATCCCGTGGAGAGTTGTTACGGTGACAACAGACGGCAGATTAGTTGAATGAGGTAATATATGAAAATGCCCCTGACTTTCAAAAAAGTCAGGGGTATGCTTTTATCTGATACAATAAAAATTACTTTTCTATACCTACTGTCACAATCTCAAATGGCTTATACTCAATTACATCGGTTTCACCCTCAATATCCTCAAGGAAGTTGAGAAGCTTAACCTTTTTGCCGAGCTTTATTCTGCCTCGCTTACCGTTCTGCTCGGAAAGACGGACAACAACCATATCACCCTTTTCACTGATTTTCATTGTCTGCATATAAAGGCCACCGAAAATATTCTCAGCCGACAGATCAGCCTTACCGATGGGGATATTGTACTCAAAGGCAATATTATTGATTTCAGCCTTCACAAAATCGTCACCGTGAGGATAAATCATATAACTGAATTCGTGATGTCCGAGGTCACTTGTAACATCAGGGCGTACCGTTGCACGAAGAAGGCTGAGGCTCATTGAATTTTCGAGGAGTCCCACACCGTATTTTGAATCGTTTATCAGTGCGATACCTCCGTCGGTTTCTGACATATCAACCCATTTGTGATGGCAGACCTCAAAGCGAGCCTGCTGCCAGGTGGTGTTTCTGTGAGTTTCCCTTTCGATAAAGCCTGCACTTGTGTCGCATACGGCTTTTCTTGTCAGCACATTACATTCAAACTGTGCTTTGGCGAGTACGTGTCTTTCATTCCAGTCAACGATATTTTCCGTTTCTATACCCCGTGACTGACGGAAAACTCTGAGAATTCGTTTCCATGTGCTCTTTTCTGTGGCAAGAGTACAAGCGAAGGACACAACCTCTGAATTTTTCTCAACCACTTCTAAAGGCGAAACTACCCTAATTTCAACCTCTCGGTCGGTGTAGTTGGGAAGAATATCCCAGGCATCGTATACACCGGGATTGTCCTTGTAAAGCCTGAGCTTATTGAACTCGCCATTCACCCACTCACGGTCAAGTTCTCTGTCATAAAGGCTTTCAATACTTCCGTCGGGATTAAATTTTATTTCATAGAAGGGTGTAATAATCTTTTCACCGAGAGCAATCCATTCTTCTGTGTGTTCGCTCTTTCTGATTTCACCTGAGGAAAGAGCGGGAAGATTCGGAATTACCCAATTACCCTTTTTGCCGTAACGAATGCTATCACCCTTTTCATCGGGTATGAAGGTCAGGTGTGTACGTGGGAAGTTAAGTGAATTGAAATATTTGTTACCCGCACCTATTATCCTGTCTAATCTCTGCCCGATTTCCTCGTAATCAGCCATAGCATCACGGTAAACAGGTGTGATGTGACTGCCGGGAAGGATATCGTGGAACTGATTAATAAGCAGCTTTTTGTAAATATCACGGATTTCCTCATAAGGATACTCCTCACCCTTTAGGTGACGGAGAGTTGAACGGATTTCTGCTTCACGGAGCTTATACTCAAGCTGACGGTTACAGCGCTTCATCTTTGATTTTGTGGTAAAGGTACCTCGGTGCATTTCTAAATAAAGCTCACCGTCCCATTTTGCGAGATTCGGGTTATCCTTAAGATTTTTCTCGAGGAATTCCTGACCGCTGATGTGTTCTGTTTTAGGCATAATTGAGAGCTTGCCGAAGCGGTGCATAACCTCAATCATTTCTTCCGTACACCCACTTCCGCCGTCACCGTAGCCGAACATTGACATAGTCTGTCCGCCCTGATTTTTATCCTGATAGGCCTCCCAGTTTTCCTGAATCTGCGAGGGCATATTCCAGGTTATAAAGTGTGTCGGCGGCACGCAGGCATAAACCTCACTGCCGTCAATTCCCTTCCAGATGAAGTTATTGTGCGGGAATCGGTTTGTATCGTTCCAGGTTGACATCTTGTTTGAAACGAAGTAGTCAACGCCGCTCTTTTTCAGTATCTGCGGTAAAATCCAGCTGTTGCCGAAAACGTCGGGGAGCCAGCAGTTTTTTACTGTCTTGCCGAACTTTTCACGGAAGTAGTGCTGACCGTACATAAACTGACGGATAAGACTTTCTGCCGAGGGAATGTTGCAGTCGGGCTCAACGTACATAGCTCCCACAGGCTCAAACTGACCATTTGCAACCTTTTCTTTTAACTCTTCAAACACATCGGGATAATATTTTTCAAGCATTTCGTAGGTATAAGCCTGAGTGTGAGTGTACTTGAAATCAGGATATCTGTCCATCAGACGAAGCTGAATGAGAATAGTACGGAGATTTTTCTGCACAGAGTGTATTCTTCTCCAGTAATATGCGATATCAAGGTGGGAATGGGCAATCAGAGCAACGTCGCCATTACCCTTATAGTCGTCATTGGCATAAATTACATCGTCAACGTATTTTTTTGCCTTAGCTACATCTTCGTTTTTAAGGTCATCAAAGTCAATGAGGTTGAGAGCGTTATTGATTTCACGGTTGAGGAAGCTACGATAATCCTCATTGAAAAGCTCACTCTTTGCAATATCCAAAAGCAATTCGAGGTCGTAGACCAGATCAAGGACAGTATGATTAATTGTGGCAAGATATGCGCCCTCAAAAATCTGACGGCATCCGCGCACGGAAAGGGATTCGGGGTTGCGCTCATCATCAGGCTTAGAACGGTTGTAGCCCTCCATTTCAAAATGAAGAACATCCGAGTCGATATAGGGAGTCAGAAGTATTCTGTCACGGTTAGGGTCAACACCGCCAACATACTTACCGTTCACTTTTACGATAATTTCAGCGGCAGTTTTAAGTGAAAACCACAGTTCTTTACCCTTAAGGTGTTCAGGAACAGTAACCTCTGCCTCAAAAAATGCAGTACCGTCAGGAGTGAAGTACATATCACCCTTGCGGAGATTTCTCCAGCCTTCAGGATAATATTCATACTGCATTTCTGCAACCTGACGGGCATCACGGACCGTAAGATTTTCTATTTCAAATTTTTCCTCGTAAATGTATCTTTTAAGCCAGCCGAAACGTAAATCTGTCCACTCTTCGGGTCTCATGCTTCTTCTTACAACTTTAATGTGTGCCATACTAATTCACCGCCTTAATCCTTATCCCAGAAGAAGGGCTTTTTCTTCTGAGCGATAATCTTTACCTTTTCGCCCAAATCACGCATAATTTCACCTTCAATCCAAGTGATACAGCGCTCTACGATAAGGCATTTTGAACATTCGCCCTGTAAAAGAACGGTAAGAACACCGTCTTCATAGGATACAAAATCAATTTCACCGCCATCGCCCTGGAGCTTCGGCTTTATTACATTTTCGATATAACTCTTCATAACTCAACCTCTGTTTCTTTACTATCACTTTAATCGGTCATTTATCATACCGTATTCAGCAAAAACTCATCAACGCTTTCAACCGCACCTGATTTACGGACTTTTTCAGCCGCAAAGCCGATAAGGTGATTTTTTACGGAAATCTCAATATCAGCAGCACAAAAGCCGTTATAATTCTCGCTGAAACAGTCATACATTTCTGCTGCTCTTTCCTGATCACCGTCACCGTGACTCTCCACATAGAATTTTCCCGTATCCTTTACTCTTGCTTTTCAGTGCTTGGAATCATCAAAAGTATAAAGTGAAAATTCTGTATCGGACATATTGGCGTATAATTCACCTTTTGTACCGAAAATACGGATATATATGCCACCTTTGTTAAAAGCGTTCATAGTGAGTGACACGGTTTTTCCGTCCTCAAATTCAGATTTGTTAAAAGGATTATACCACAACAAAGCAGAGCTTTCAAGCGAAAGCAAAAAAATACCACTGACTTTACGGCACTTTGAAAAATCAATCGGAGAGATATTCACGGTGTTCTGATTCGGAAAAATCAAAAGCCACCTGTCACCGACAAAAAACAAGAGGCAAAAAATGAACGAAAGAAATTATTATAACAGACGGTCTGATAAATATCCGGATATTGTAAACCTGAAACAACTCCGCGAAATGCTCGGCAGTATCGAAGAAGGTACCTCCCTTCCTATGACGCCATAAAAATGTTAACGGTACCATCAGGCACCGTTATTTCCTAACTGATTTATTTACTCCAGTATAATCTCTACTTTGTGAGATTTATCATCCCACTCTATAAAAGGCTCCCTCTCTTCGCCATCAAGAATGAACTTTTTAGTTTTATTGCCGTAGCCTTTTATTTTTATCGAGAAAACCTGTCCGCGAAATTTAAGATCTCTCAGTTCAGCATTCCTGAGTTCCTCAGGTACACAAGGAGCAAAGTGAATACCTTTTTCCTCAGCCTTTATTCCGAAAACGCCGTGAATTACAGCACCTATATAACAGCCGGCAGACCAGGTCTGGTCACGGCAGGAGTCCCATATACGGCCAACCTGCCAACCACCGAATGCTTTTTTGGAAGTTGGCGAGTAAATTTCGAAAAATTTGAAATTACTGCCTTTGAAAAGGGCTGTTATTTTTTGTAGCTCTGAGCCTGCAAAAGAGTAAAGACCGCATTTTGCCGCAGCTTCAATTATCATCCCGTTAAGGAAAGGCCACACTACATTGTTATGGCGTCCCGGCTTGTCATCACTGTAAAGGCCTTCAAAAGGCGGCCAGATTGAAACTATTCCGCCTTCGGAATTCACAAGATTTTCAAAAAGTAATGCTTGTTTTTCTTTGGGGCAGATATCAAAAAGCACTGCAAAAGCGTGACCGCTTAACTCCTGAGATTCATCGGTACTGCCGTCAGGAAAAACAATATATCTGTAACGCCCCAATTCATCGCTCCAGAACAGACTGTTAATTGCAGTTTTGATCTCATCGTGATGCATACGGGATTTTTCTGCCTCTTCGGGCAGACTTAAACGGGCAGAAATCTCTGCATAAATCCGATAAGCCTCACAATAAAGACAGTTTGTGCTGAGACACATTATTGTCTCTACAACGGGATGTGCCGGTGCAAAAGATTCACAAAGGCCCTCCCGATGGCAAGAAACAGGATAACCTGCAATGCCGTCGTTAAAAAATGACCCTCCGACAAAAAGTCCGTATTTTGTATTAAATCGGTTTTTACGGAGAGTTTCAAGGGCCCGACGGATTACACCGTGAGCAATCATCAGAAACTCTTCGTCACCTGTTGTAAGATAGTAATTATAAGCACCGATTGCCCATACAATCTGATCCCAGGTCTGCACATCCGGCTGAATTACAGGCTCTCCCTCTTTGTTTAAATCACAGACGGCAAATAGAGTGGTGCGGGACACCTCGGGATTTAAATAGTTCATTGCCTGCCAGGTGTTGATTGAAGCATCACGGGTCCAGGGAGTTTTGTAGTTTCTTCCTGCCCGGATCATATAACGATGTTTTAAGAGTCCTGTCTTGTTGTACTTTTTGTATCTGCAACGTACGGTATTGATTTTTACGACGTTGTGCAAGGCAGCATCAAAACAGCGGACAATATCAGAATCAGACGACACAAGTTTCAGTGCAGATTTATTTCTCATAAATATTCTCCTTACCGATAAAAATCAAAAACACTTGCACCTTGATATTATAATGTACCTTCGTTTTGATATAGAATATCATAAAAGAGAAAACAAGTAAATAGGAAGTCAAGTCTTTTGTAAACTGAAAACCTCCTTAACTTTATACAATAAAGGTAGAAAAATTAAGGAGGTTACTTTTTCAGTATCTAATATAAAATTATGCCTCTTTGATTACATATTTATAGAAATCAACGGCAGGAGCAAGTGTAGCGACGTCAACATTTTCGTCAATACCGTGAACACTGTCAAGCTGCTGCTTATCAATCTTGAACGGAACGAAACGCAGACAGTTGTCACAAACTCTGCCTAAATATCTGCTGTCTGTTGCAGCATTCATAATATACGGAGTAGCTTTGTATTCAGGAAAAACATTGTCAACCGCTTTCTCAATAAGCCTGAATGCCTCTCCTCTGTAATCCGTGATTCCTGACTCAATTCCGTCATCAATAACCACTGTTTCAATATCATATTTCTTTGCCAGTGCTGTAATTGCCTCAACACTTGATTTCTTTCCCTGATGATGTGAAAAACGCATATTGCCCACAACCCAGGCTTCCTGAGGAATAACATTTGCTCCGTCTGAACCTTTACTCATTGTAAATGCAAGAGTTGTTCTGAGCATCGCTGCACCTGCCGGTGAAATCATAGGCATTACTTTCTTAAGTACCGGTTTGAATGTATTCACATTACCGCATGCCGTTTTCATAATACCGCTCATTGTAGGTGAAAAACGGGAAAGCATTTCCTTGACTGTATCTGACATCTGAACATCAAAGCATTCTGCCTTTTCCGCCTCAGCCATAAACTTTCCGAGACGTACAAGAGGAGTGTTCTTACCGGGAGCTGATGCGTGACCGCCGTTTGATTTGGCTATAAACTTAAGGTCCACATAACCCTTTTCACCGACACCGATCATAGCGAATGTACCGTCAGCACCGCCGATGGGGTCATAGAGAATCATGCCGCCTTCGTCAAGCACCATGAAAAATTCCATATTTCTCTCTTGTAACACACGGGACATAGTATCTGCGTCTTTGCCGCCTGTTTCTTCAGTACAGGCAGTTACAAAATATGTATCTCTCTTTGGTGCAAATCCCTCTTTAATAAGTTCTTCTGCAGCCTGAAGCATCATCGCAAGACCACCCTTTGTATCAAGAGTACCTCTGCCCCATACTTTACCGTCTGCAATTTCACCTGAAAATGCAGGGTGTGTCCACTCACCGCTTGCTTCAACAACGTCGTGATGATTCATAAGCATAATGGGTTTTAAGGATGAATCTGTACCCTTCCATTTAAGCAAAAGACTGCCGCCAAATTCTTCACATTCGACCGTAGCAAAAAAATTGGGGAAAGTTTCACGAAGCACCTTGTGGAATTCTAAAAATTTTGTAATATCATTGTTTTCTCTTGATGAAATAGTTTCAACCTTAATAAGCTTTGAAAGAATTTCAGCATACTGCATTGCACGATTTTCGCTCATTTTTTACATCTCCTGAATAAATAGTAAAAAGATTATATCATACATTACGGATAAAATAAAGTGTTTTATTAAATTCCCGTTAAATCAGGATGACAAACATCAGAGGAAGCGAGTGACATGTCTGCAGTGAGCTGATATATGCATGAAAATGTCCCTGACTTTTTTAGCAAAGTCAGGGAGAAATGTTATGTGTTTAATAAATTTGGTTTTGTTTCTTTATTCTTCAGCAGCAAGCATTTTTCTTTTCGGTATGAACTGTATATAACATAAAGATTAAGCATAAGGCAATTTGAACTATTGTTGAAGCAGGTGTTGCCAACTGTTTAGTGAACACCACCAGAAAAATCGATAAAACAGTACCTATTAAAAGAAATAGCACAATACCCGAACCGATAGCTCGATAGCTTTGCCCGCTTCTTCCTCTTTTTTCTCACCGATCCTCTGACCTACATATACTGTTACTCCCATAGATAATCCCGTAATTATCATAGTAACGGTTTGCATCAAAAGACTTCCTGTAGCAACACCGGAAACGTCTATAGTTTCCGCAAACTGTCCGACAACAAGCAAGTCAACAGCACCGTAAAGCGATTGTAAAAACATTGCCGCTAATACGGGTATTACAAATTTTATAAGAGACCGAGAACTCCTCCGCTTGTAAAATTTTTATTATTATCCATAATCGCCTCCTAAAAACAAAAAACACCGGACAAGATAACAGGTGTTTCAACCTGTAACCTTATCCGGCATAACATTTCCAACGAATGCTTTGCCCTCCGAGCCAGCGGATAAATATTATCATATCTTTTTAAAAAATTAAATAATACAAACACTTTTTTATTCAACGCCTATAAACAGTTTTCGTGTCATAAATCATATACAGTACTTGACCTCTTAACTGTATCAGCCACACAATTTTTTTACAATTTGATAACATTTTCGGCGTAAAATATGCTACTATAGAATTAAATATATTAAATCGAAGGAGAGATTACTGTGAAAAAAATACTTTGCCTGATTCTCACAATTATACTTACCTTGAGCTGTTTTTTCTTTAACGGCTTAGGAATGATTTCTTACGCTGAAAACTTTGAAACCGAAAACGGTGTTCAGGTTGAAATGGCGTCTTTTCTTTACAAATCAACTCTTTATCAGATGGAATTTCCGAGCCATCAATCTTATGAAATCAAAGAGAAAAGTGCGCAAGGCGATTATGCGATTTCCCGTGAACTTAACGACCTTTCCTATACATTTGTATTTCCTGCCGGAACCACAAAAATAGAATGCAACTTGTCTCTTGACAGCAAAACAGGTTGGCGCGGCTTTAATATCAACTCCACAGAAAACCCGAATTTTTGGGAAAAGGACGGGGACGGTAATATTGACTACAGTAAGCCCCTCACATTCAGGCGCAACGAAATCACCGCTGAACGTGACGAATACGGCGTTCTGTACAGGGATTGCCTGATGAACAGCGACGCGGAAGGCTTCAGGGATTATGATAAGATTTACTGGAGACTCAGATACACCTGTAACGGAAAAGAATTTACAGAATACTTTGATATAAAGCTTTACGATTATGATAACGCTGAAAAGCACAGCATCAAAGCAGTCAACTTCAATGTGGCAGGACTTCCCTTCGGTATTTTCTCAGGCGAAAATGTTGGCGCCAATCAGAAATCTGTAGGTAAATATCTTTCAGAAAACGGCTTTGACATCGTTGCTGTTCAGGAAGATTTCGATTTCCACAGCAATCTTGTGAGAAGTCTCAGCGGCTTCGACTACATAACCAACCACACAGGCGGTATCCCCGGCGGTGACGGACTCAACATATTCACAAAGGGTATGCCTGTTTACAATGAAACGAGAGTTCCCTGGAATGAAGCTTACGGTATTCTCTCAGACGGCTCCGATGAGCTCACTCCCAAGGGCTTTGTCTATACTGTTATCGATATCGGCAACGGTATTTATGTAGATTTTTATAATTTACACGCAGATGCCTACGGTGGTAAAGGTTCAATCGCAGCAAGAACAAGCCAGTTCAAACAGCTTGCCGAATTCATACAGGCACGCTCTGCCGAGAATGACAGGCCTGTAATCGTAACGGGTGATTTCAATAACCATATACATACTCACGAAGACGACGGAGCGCTTTACAAAACCCTTTATCAGCAGTGTGGTCTGAAGGATGCCTGGATAGAATATCACAACAACGGTGACTATTTTAATATGTACAACTGGCACATCACAGGTCTTCCTGCCTGGGGCAACTGGGACTCGGTTGAAAGATTTATGTACAGACCCGGCGGCGGTGTTGATGTTGTTGTAAGTGATTTCAGATATGTTGAAGTTTGTGATGACGAGGGAAAAGTAATATCCGACCACTCCTCCGCAGAATGTGATTTTACATTTATAAAAACCTCAGACTTTGTTGAAAACACTCAGGAGCTTGAGACAGTCAAAGGCAAAGGAACTGATTTAATTCATCGCCTTATGTGGTTTGTAACAGCCTTAGTTAAGATTATTTCAGATCTCGGCAATCTTCCTGAATTACTCAAAGAATTAGGATAAGGGCAACAAACCGTATAAAACAAGTAAAGAATAATAACGCCATCCTGAAAATAATTGTTTCAAGGATGGCGTTTTCTTTAACAAAAAGTCGAGTATTCACAGGTTAATTCCATATGAATACTCAATATCGTGCCGATGACCGAACTTAAACCGACACGTTGTTACTGCCGAGGGACTTTTAGTGACTGAATATTACTCGGATTTTTATGTTTTTCAATGAACTTTAGGATAACTGTGTTTTATGTGGGTAACAACGGTAGCTTTGACACTATGGTACGCCGTCAGCTTGAAGACCTGTCCCAAACTTATCCCATAAATTACAGCGTTGTTTCACCTATCTCCCCGTGAGGAAAAGTGAGTACGACGACCCGGCTAACACAATTTGCTCCGAGGAAATTGAAACCGTACCCAAACGCTTTGCGATATCATATCGCAACAAGTGGAGCTACAGCAGTCTGATGTGGTTGTGACTTATATAACTCACAGCTTCGAAGATGCACGGCAAATTAAGGAAATAGCATTGAAACACGACAAATACATACTCGAATCAAGAAAACAGTTGTTTGATTTTTATATCGTTTTTGTGTTCCGTATCCTGATAAGTTGAATTTCTGAGCTAATTATGATAAAATAAACTCAACATATAAGTTTTATCACCGCAGATAACATTATGGAGGTTTCTATGCAGATTTTACAGACAATTATTTCCTACCTTGCCATAGCGGCAGCTTTTATTTCTTCAATTTTTTCGTGGGGGGAAGCATCAATGATACCATTTACAAACGATTACACTATTCCCGACAGTATTCCCGAATACACTGTGATTTCTACGGAAGAGAAAACCGATTGGAAGGCAAAGTGGATTTGGGATAAGGAAAACCTGACTCAGAAAAATGTCTGGATGTGTTTCAGTAAAAAGGTAAGTCTTGACAGGATTCCCGAAGAGCTTACCGCTCACATCTCAGCCGACTCAAAATATTGGCTTTACATAAACGGAGAAGCTGTCGTCTTTGAGGGAAGCGTGAAACGAGGCCCCGATGAAAGCAGCGGATATTATGACAGTGTAAATATTGCACCTTATCTCAAAGAGGGTGAAAACTCAATTTGTGCTCTGGTGTGGTTCTGGGATAATGAAACAAGCTATTCCTATCACAGCAACGGTCAGGGCGGATTCCTTTTTGAAGCCATAGGCAAAGGCATCACCATAATCTCCGACAAAAGCTGGAAGGTAAAAAGGAACAGTGCTTATGTTGACTCTTCTCTTTATCCGCCTAATTACAGACTTCCCGAATACAGTATTTATTTCGACGCAAGAGAAGATATGGGCGACTGGACAAAGGTCGCTTATGATGCCTCAGCTTGGGAAAATGCAACCGAATATGCCGTCGGCGGCGAGGGAACTTAC
>JAZNMU010000137.1:0-1554 GCA_045579865.1 Acutalibacteraceae bacterium | reverse complement strand
GACCGCTTGGCCTCCGACTTCCCACTCTCGATGTGAGCGACTGTCCCGACCTTGCTCCCATACTTATGACTCTCGCTTGTGCCCTTAACGGTGCAGTCCTTACAGGTACGGCAAGACTCAGGATAAAAGAAAGCGACAGAGGTGCCGTGATGAAAGAGGAGCTTTCGAAATTCGGTGCCCACATCGAAATACAAGAAAATGAAATTATAATAAAAAAATCTCCCTTGCATAAAAGTGAGACACTTCTCTACGGTCACAATGACCACAGGGTGGTGATGTCTCTTGCGGTGATTTCTTCCCTTTTCGGCGGTGAAATCGAAGGTGCCGAGGCAGTGAGAAAAAGCTGGCCCGATTTTTTCGAAAAACTCAGGGAGACAGGTTTGGAGGCGAAAACAGATGACAATTAATAAAAATACACGGTTTCTTATAATCGGTCTCGGCCTTTTAGGCGGCTCATATGCCCGCGGACTTACAGGCAAGGGTTACTATGTGGAAGCCATAACCAAGGAAGAAAAGGATGCCGAATATGCTCTTGAGCATAAAATGGTTCAGAAGGCAACTACTCAGATAGACATAGAAATGATAAAAAGTGCAGATGTGATAATTTTTACTCTTTATCCCGGAACTTTCGTTCAGTGGATAGAGGAGAACGGAAAGCTTATAAAGCCGGGTACTATTATCACTGATGTTACAGGTGTCAAAGGCTGTATAGTTGACCGCATACAGAATCTTCTTCCTCCTATGGTTGAATTTATTTCGGCTCATCCTATGGCGGGCAGAGAGACCTCGGGTGTCACAAACAGTGATGAACGGATATTCTACGGTATGAATTATCTTGTGGTACCCACAGAGAGAAATACGGAGGAGGGTATAGAGGCCTGTAAAAGAATCGGCGAGATTTTAGGCTTCGGAAGGATTTCGGAGATTTCTCCCGAAAAACACGACAAAATGATAGGCTTTGTTTCTCAGCTTACTCACTGTATTGCCGTAGCACTTATGAACTGTTATGAGCATGCCAGTCTGGAACGCTATACTGCTGACTCTTTCAGGGATCTGACCCGCATCGCAAAAATCAATGAAAAAATGTGGAGTGAGCTTTTTCTTGATAATAAAGAGGCTCTTTTAGAAGAAATGGAGCTTTTCCAGAGTCAGCTCGAAAAAATGCACAGCTATCTGAAAAACGAAGACCGACAGGGTCTTATGGATATGATGATAACATCTACCGAGCGCAGAAAACTTTTTGACAAATAATATGAGGTGAAAAAATTATGAATATGAACTTTGTATGTAAACTGCCTATTCCTAAGCTTATTAAGGAAGAATATCCCATAACCAAAGAGGCGGCAGAAATAAAAAAACAGAAGGATGAAGAAATCCGAGCCATTTTCGAGGGTAAGGAAAGAAAATTGATCCTGGTCATAGGCCCCTGCTCAGCGGATAACGAAGACAGCGTGATGGACTATATTTCCCGTCTCGTTCCCGTACAGGAAAAGGTAAAGGATAAAATCCTCATCATTCCCCGAATCTATACCAATAAGCCCCGTACCACAGGTG
>JAZNMU010000136.1:0-14239 GCA_045579865.1 Acutalibacteraceae bacterium | reverse complement strand
ACCTGTTTCGTTGGTAGCATCAATGATTTCGTTGGCAAGTCTTTCCTTCATTGTTCTTTCTGAACGCTGACGGCTGTAAAGAGTAATCCAACGAAGACCGAGTGTCTGTCTTCTTTCGGGACGGACATCCATGGGAACCTGATAAGTAGAACCACCTACACGGCGAGCCTTAACTTCGAGTAAAGGCATTACGTTCTCCATAGCAGCCTCGAAAACTTCGAGGGGTTCCTTACCGGTCTTTTCCTTAATGATGTCAAATGCATCATAAACAATTTTCTGAGCAACACCCTTCTTACCGTCGTACATAACGCTGTTGATAAGACGTGTTACGAGTTTTGAATTGTAAAGCGGATCGGGCAAAACATCACGTTTTGCTATCTGGCCTCTTCTTGGCACTGCGCTTCCCTCCTTCATAGTAATGATATCATAGGTACTCGAGTGACAAATTCCCGTCGGCACCAAATGAGAGGCATATACATATATATACACTCTCGCTTAGACTAAAAAAGTCTGCCTGCAAGAAGATTTGTCAATTCATAGCTTTTCCGTCTGACTACGGAATTAATTAAGGTTTACTCGGAATTTCACCGAATTATTTTTTGGCAGCCTTAGGACGCTTTGCACCGTACTTTGAACGGCTCTGCATTCTTCCGTTAACACCCTGAGTATCGAGTGTACCACGTACGATATGGTAACGTACACCGGGAAGGTCCTTAACTCTACCGCCACGGATAAGAACAACGCTATGTTCCTGAAGGTTGTGACCTACGCCGGGAATGTAAGCTGAAACTTCGATTCCGTTTGTAAGACGAACTCTGGCAATCTTACGAAGAGCTGAGTTAGGCTTTTTCGGTGTAGCTGTCTTAACTGCTGTGCAAACGCCGCGCTTCTGGGGAGAGTTATGGTCTGTCATAACATTTCTCTTTGAGTTGAGGCCTTTGAGAAGAGCAGGAGCCTTAGGCTTCTTAACGAGTGTTTCTCTACCGTTACGAACTAACTGGTTAAAGGTAGGCAAATGTAGCATCTCCTTTCTTGAAAATTTTGCATAATCGCATGCCTTAATAATATACAATAAAATGTTTTTTTTGTCAAGATTTTTTTCAAAAGTAGGCTTTCACAGTGAAAGATTGTATACTTGTCCATTTTCTGCTGTTTGCGGGCAAGGTTTGTAGGTATTTTTGACTAATAATGCACAGGTTATTCAGTAGTAATGCACAAAGAATAATCGGAGAAAACGGTTATTTCGGCGGTCACGATGCATCGTGACCCTACGATGTTCACCATATTATAACTGTAGAGACACAATGCATTGTGTCCGCAAGAAAACATACCCTCCGTCACACTGCGTGTGCCCCCTCTCCTTTCAGGCTAGTCAAAAAAATTTTCTATTGACTTGCCCCCAATAAATATGTATACTATAAATAATGTACATCTGCACCCGTGCAGATAATAAGGAGGAAGAATAAAATGGCTTATTTAAGCGATATTGAAATTGCTCAGCAGTGCAAAATGAAGCACATCACAGAAATAGCAAAGAAAGCAGACGTAGACGAAAAGTACATAGAACAGTACGGCAACTACAAGGCAAAGATTGACCTTTCACTTTTAAACGATGCCAAGGATAAAAAAGACGGTAAGCTCATTCTTGTTACCGCCATCACCCCCACCCCCGCAGGCGAAGGTAAGACTACTACCACTATCGGTCTTGCTGACGGTATGAGCCGTATCGGTAAAAAGGTAGCTGTAGCTCTCCGTGAGCCCTCTCTCGGCCCCGTATTCGGTGTCAAGGGTGGTGCCGCAGGCGGCGGATATGCTCAGGTAGTTCCTATGGAAGACATCAACCTTCATTTCACAGGCGACTTCCACGCTATCACCAGTGCAAACAACCTTTTAGCCGCTATGCTCGACAACCACATTCAGCAGGGTAACGCTCTCGGTATCGATGTGAGAAGAATTACCTGGAAGCGCTGTGTGGATATGAACGACAGACAGCTCCGCTTCATCACTGACGGTCTCGGCGGCAGAATCAACGGTACTCCCCGTGAGGACGGCTTCGACATCACCGTAGCAAGTGAGGTTATGGCTGTTTTATGTCTTGCCTCATCGGTAACCGACCTTAAGGAAAGACTTTCACGTATCATCGTCGGCTATAACTATAAAGACGAGCCCGTTACCTGCGGTCAGCTTAATGCTGCAGGTGCTATGACTGCTCTTCTAAAGGACGCTCTCAAGCCTAACCTTGTTCAGACCCTCGAAGGCACTCCCGCTTTCGTTCACGGCGGTCCCTTCGCTAACATCGCTCACGGCTGTAACTCCGTTATCGCTACCAAGACTGCTCTTAAGATGGGCGACTACGCTATCACAGAGGCAGGCTTCGGTGCTGACCTGGGTGCAGAGAAATTCCTCGACATCAAATGCCGTATGGCAGGTCTTGCCCCCTCGGCTGTAGCTATGGTCGCTACTATCCGCGCTCTTAAAATGCACGGCGGTTTACCCAAAACTGCTCTCGGCGAAGAAAACATCGAGGCTCTCGAAAAGGGTATTCCCAATCTTCTCCGTCACGTTTCAAACATCAAAAATGTATACAAACTTCCCTGTGTGGTTGCCGTTAACCGCTTCCCCACAGACACCGACGCAGAAATCGACTTTGTTATTGCCAAGTGTAAAGAGCTCGGCGTAAATGTTTGTCTTTCCACCGTATGGGCTGAAGGCGGTAAGGGCGGCGAAGAGCTCGCCAAGGAAGTTGTCCGTCTCTGCGAGGAAGAGGACAATTCAGACTTCACCTTCTCCTACGATGTAAACGACACCATCGAAGGCAAGATAAAAGACATCGTTACCAAGGTTTACGGCGGTAAGGATGTAGCCATTCTCCCCTCTGCTCTCAAGCAGATTAAAAAGCTCTGCGATATGGGGCTCGATAAGCTCCCCATCTGTGTGGCAAAGACACAGTACAGCTTCTCCGATGACCCGACCAAGCTCGGCGCTCCCGAAGGCTTCACAGTAACCGTCAGAAACGTCAAGGTTTCCGCAGGTGCAGGCTTTATCGTAGTTCTCACAGGCGACATTATGACTATGCCCGGTCTCCCAAAGGTTCCTGCCGCAGAGAAGATTGATGTGGACGCAGAAGGTAAGATTACAGGATTATTCTAATGCAGAAACCTCTCCTTTCAGGCGAGGAAAAAATAGGCTATCCTGAAAGGACAGCTGTCACGAAGTGACTGAGAGGTTTTTACCCCAAAATTAAAATATATACATTAACCGCAGAGAGTTAAATCCCTGCGGTTTTACTTTTAGCTTGTGAGACCTACTTTGGCAAGGAGCTTTGAGAACTGCTCTTCAAAAACCTCTTCACTGTTCAGCTTCATTTTGTCATAGTATTCCTCTCCCTCTTTAACAGTCACATCTACCGTGACATCCTTTGTATCATCGGTAATCAGGCTTTCCCAGCCAGAAGGGAAGAGATAGCCTTTTCCTGTTTTCTCTATCTGCATCTGAAAAGGATAGACAATGCTGTATATACTCTCTCTTCTGATATCTCCGCTTAAGTATTTCTGCCCTGCTTCATCCAACCTTATCTCCTCGCCCTCGTCACAGAGAGGAAGAACATATTTTCTGCCTACAGAGGGAGTTATCATATAATACATTTCGGTTTCTACGGCAACTGTTTCCCCCTCTTTTATTTCTCCGTACCAGACCTTGTCTGCCCTGATTTCTATTATCAGAGTTTCGGTTTTTGAAGTCAGCCTGCCGCCTTTTTCGAATTTATCAAACTCATAAACAACAGTGTATTCCTTTTTTCTGACAGAGAGGATTTCACCCTCGATAACAGCCACACTGTCTTCAAGGTAATACTCACTGAAGGGTGCAATGGATAAAAGAGCATTGCCGCTGATACTGTTTTCCGTTAAAGAACTCTGCGGTATAAGATCACTGTAAAAAAGCTCTTTAGCTTCATCTGCCTGAGTTGCATCTTCGCTCAGGGGCACCTTATCCGTAAAATCTCTGTTATATATATTCGTCACTGCAAACGATGCACAGATAATAACAAGCAGACAGGCGGCAATTAGAACGGGTATGTGTGTGTTCTTTTTCTTGCTGCTCAAAGCACGGTTTTTCACTTTTTCTATCAGTTCACTGTCGGGCTTTAATGTGTCACAGATAATTTCTATACTTTCTTTATTCACTGAATACATCTCCTTTCATTATTTCTTTAAGCTGTTCTCTCCCCCGCTTCATCTGACTTCTTACAGTGGAGGCGTTTATTTTCATCATTTCACTGATTTCATTTACGGAAAAGCCTTCGTAATAATAAAGATAAATAGGTATGCGGTATCTTTCGGGCAGACCGATAACAGCGTCATATATTTCGAAATCTCTCTCGGGCAGTCTTTCTTTTAAAAGGGACATATCATCAGTAAGAACTGTTCTTTTGTATCTCGCGGAAGAATAAATCTTTTTACAGCATTTGAGAGTGACATTTATCAGCCAGTTTCTTCTGTGCAACTCACTTTCGAAGGTTTTATTTTTCTGATAGTATCTGCACCATACCTCCTGAAACACATCCTCCGCATCTGCTTTTACTCTCACATTAGCATAAGCTATTCGGTAAATCATATCAGCGTATTTTTCCATTACTTCTTCAAAACAATCATCCGTACGCAATGATTGGATTTGCATTTTACATTCCCCCTTTCACTATCAGTTCCCATAAGAAAGATAAAATGTTGCATTGATATTTTATTTTTATCATCATAAAGAGAAAAAGTCAATCTTGACAAACCATTATTTCCGTGCTACACTATACATAGAACACAGATGTATATAGCAATTCTATGCAAGGAGGTTTGATTATGAATATCAAAAAAGAGCTCACCAAAGGCAGCAGCTCACTTTTAGTTCTCTCTGTTCTCGAAAAGGAGGATATGTACGGCTACCGGATAGTCAAGGAAATCGAGATGCGCTCCGAATCTGTCTTCACTCTTAAGGAGGGCACCCTTTACCCCATTCTCCACACCTTTGAAAAAGACGGCTATGTGAAGTCCTACTGGCAGGAGAGCGAACAGGGCAGAAAGAGAAAATACTACCACATAACCCGGAAGGGTCTTGATGCCCTGAAGGAAAACAAAGAGGAGTGGGAAGCCTACTCCTTAGCAGTTAAAAAGGTTATCACCGCAAAGGCGGTGCTGACTTAAGTATGACTTTTCCGTTGTCATCTTGAGAACAGCGAAAGTTTTTTCACATTCGTTCAAGATGACACTTCCTAGGAAGTGTAAAAACAATGTTACCTTTAGGGGGGTGTTAATATGACCGTAAATGAATTTATAAATTCCTTTTTACCTGACAATATCTCTAAAAAGAAAAGACAGCAGCTATACGAAGAAATGGAATGTCACATCCTCGACAGGGCAGATTTTTATATAGAGATAGGCTACGACGAGGAAACGGCTCTAAAGAAAAGTATGGAATGCTTCGGCGAAAAGAACGAAATAAAGGAAAGCATCAAAAAGGATTTCGAGGAGCTTTATCACGAAAGATGGTACTATGCGCTAATTGCGGGGCTTATACCTCTGATTTTAAATACGATAATCGGATTTACGGGAGCATTTATTCACTCCGCTGACAGACTTGGTGATCCGTCGGATAGCGCAGTATTTATAAGTTCGCTTTCCGTCGGCTGCGTGATTTTACAAATCGCCTTTTGCTTTATGAAGGGCTACCGAAAAAGTCTTATTGCTACGGGTATTTCAAATCTGCTGATAATATGCTCCCTTATACTTATTGCTTATCCCCAGTCAGCTTTCTTTGCTCTCGCTCTTAATGTTTCCTATCTCCTTGAAAAGTTTACACCGCTGATAATGAAAGGTGTAGCCGACAGCCTTCCCGATTTACTCTCTTTCTCAGGCACTTGTATTTTTATGATAAGCATAGCAGCTGTTTCATTTGTCCTTTCCGGAACAGTAAAAAGAAAAGGAAACCGCAAACAGAAAACCTTAAAGATATTTTCTGTTCTGTCAACCGTTGCAGTCACCCTTTCATTTTTCAGCTCTGTTGTTTATTCCAATGCCGATGACTATTTCAGAGAATACCGCACATGGTTCAACCCGAGAAACGATACAGTAACAGAAAAAACACTTGGTGTTTTCGATTCGATTCCCCTCGGTTGTACATATAAAGACGCCAAGGCTTATCTCGAATATCTCGGATATATAAACACTGAAGACTACATAAAAACTCTCGCTCGTAATGAGCAGAAAATGTTCCGTTATAATATCAGCGAAATGGATTTCTCATTTGACGGAGAATATATAATTTTCTTTGAAAAAGAGAGAAAATCCTATAATTCTGATGACAACGGCTTTATATTTATAAAAACAGATGAAAACGGTCTGATAAACGGTAAAGGCATCGGTGTCGCCTGTTCCTTTGAAGATAAATACGGCTCAAAGCATCATTACTGCGGAGAAATCTTCGACACAGGCAAATGTGAAGAGAATTTCATAAACACCGAAAAGGGAGACAGCAAGGACAAGGTGCTGAAGAAATTTGCAGAAGAAAACGGTCATTTATATTCACTCTTTTCAGAAACAGAGAAGGGCGTACAGAAGGATTACTGCCGTATTCACAGCTACGGCTCACCCTCGGAGCATAATCTCAACGACTACAACAAGGACATAGATATTTTTATTCAGCTGTGGTTTACCGACGGAAAGCTCGAGAGAGCTGCCTTCGAATACTACGACTTTCAGTACAATAAAGAGGTCGTAAGAAAAATAAAATGAAGTCTTAAAACTTTTTAATAATCACCTTTAATTTGATTTAAAGTAATACCCTTATACTCTAATTGTGCGATGGGAACTGATAAGTGTTTTTTCCGATTTTTCACTTATCTCCCTCCTTCCCACCGCACTCCCCTCTCCTTTCAAATATACGTAAAGAAGCCAGGCTGAACGCTTGGCTTCTTTATTGTTTGTACAGAACGGAGTACAGTAAATGCAGAATAAGGGGGCTTCGCCCGATTATATACGTGTAAGTTTTTTGAAAACGGTTGGTAAAATGTCGCTCAGGTGAAAAGACTGCTATAATTTACTCTTTACATTTTACAGAACATTTCTTCGTGCGGAAAACAACTTAATTGATACACTGCAGTAAACCTGCGACCGCCATTCTGCATTCAATAACCCCTGTTTTCAAAATTCTACAAACTTTTTCCTTCGTCAGTGGTACACTCTTTTTTACCTAAGAAAGAAAAGGAGTGAATTTTATGGTTTGTCAGAAGTGTAATCACATCTTACAAGGAAGTGAAAGTTTTTGTCCCGACTGCGGAAGTCCATGTGTTAAAGAAAAGGAAGTATATAAAGAGCCTGATGCACCGTCAGTTATCTTTTCATCAGACAGAGATGTTTCCTCAAATATTTTTGTCGATGAAGCACCTCCCAAATACCGACGTGAACAGCCTGAAAAGAAAAAATCAAAGGCGGGACTTTATCTTGTCATAGTACTGTGCGTGGCGGTAGTAGGTGCTCTCGCTGTGACAGGCGCCGAATTACCTGTAGTCTCCACAGCAATTGCTTCTCTTTTCTCCGCCTCTGCACCGGAAGAAACTACCGTACCAGTCACCACCGTAGCCGATTATAAGCCCGATTCGGGCGTAGTAACCCCTCAGGTAAATTACAGAACTATCTCAGCCTATGTAACCGGCAATAAAGGACAAGCCCTCAGAAAAGGACCTGACAGTTCCTACGGTCAGATAGATGTTCTCCCCGTAGGAACAGATGTTCACATCGTGGGCGGTGCCAGTGTGGACGGCAGCTGGGTTTATGTTTATGTTCCCGAAAATGACACCTACGGCTGGATAGACGATGCCTTTCTTTCCTCTGTGATAAATGATGTAAGTGTACAGGAGGAAGAAAGCACCTCACAGATAACATCCTCGAAAAATAAAGAATAACTAAAAAAGACTGTGCCCTTGAGCACAGTCTTGATTTTTATTTGCCGAGCATTTTAAGTAAATCGGGAATTACCGTTTCGAAGTTTACACCGTAATCGTTAGATGCGGGATCCTCAGCGGTAATGCGTATACATTCGCTTGTATAGTCAGCAGCTACCTTAACAGCCTCTTTCCAGTCAAGACCGTTCATTATAGCCCCTATACAGGTACTGGAGAAAATGTCACCTGTGCCGTGGTAGGAACGGCTGTGCTTTTTATGGCAATAGTAGAAGTATTCGTCCTTCTCCTTATCGTAGCCCATAACACCTGTTTTACCTTCCTCGAAGGAAACGCCTGTAAGAATGGAGATTTTAGCACCAAGAGAAGCAAGAGCGCGGAGCATTGTCTTGGCATAGTCTTCGTCATACTCTGCCTTATACTCTATGCCTGTCATAAAAGAGGCCTCGGTCATATTCGGCACGATGATGTCTGCCTTGGCACAGAGGGTAGCCATATATTTGGCAAACTCTTCGTTAAAGGCAGGATAAAGCTTTCCGTTATCTGCCATAGCGGGATCAACGAAGATTATATTATCCTCCGTCTTATATCTGTCGAAGAAATCCTTCATCAGATCAATCTGCTCGAAGGAGCCGAGATAGCCTGTGTAGACAGCATCGAACTTAAACTTCTCTCTGTTCCAGTGATCAGAAATAGGCTGGATCTGATCGGTCAGATCCTTTACGGTAAATTCACTGAACATAGTGTGAGTGGATAAAACTGCGGTGGGAATTATCGCTGTTTCCACTCCCATAGCCGAAATAATGGGAAGAGCAACGGTAAGGGAGCATTTGCCCACGCAGGAGATATCCTGTACTGTAACGATTCTTTTCATAGGTAACACCTCTAATTTTTAATTACAGTACAGATTATACCTCTTTTTGGATATATTAAAATGACCAATTTGTAACATTTTTATATAACCAGTTTGGATTTTATAATTTATATATTAATCTCTCTTTTTCCCAACGGTCGATTTTGCCCGTGCTTGCATTGACAGTATAGTCGTAATCGTAGCTGCCGTATTCGAGGGTGATTTCGTAAACCTTAGCCTGATAGCCGTCTGCTCCCTTTACCTCTTTCCATTTAAGATTGATTTCATCATCATCGATGTTGTAAGCCTTGACTGATGTGACCTTCGGAAGAGTTGCCGCAGAAGCTGTAAGCGATGCCGCCGAAAACACGGAAATACCGATAACTGCCGCCAATAAAACCTTTAATGGTTTTTCATTTATAAATCCACCTTTCTGTGTGATGTTTAAGAGATATGTTTCTCTTTACACCCATATAATACTCGTGAAAAATGAAAGTATGATTAGAATAATTAATTATTAATAAAAAAAGAGGCAGTAAAAACCGCCTCTATGTATTCTTATAAATTACTGAGCATAAAACTCGCTGTCCTGTGTTTCTCTCTCAAAGAAAAACCTGAACAAATAAACAGCAATAATAACAGATAAAATCAACAGTATCGGTGAAGCTGCCGCAAATGAAAAAGTATCGACATCTATCACAGAAAACATTTCATTTAACGCTTCCTGTGTAAATTCATCGCCAATGCCGCTCGTAAGCACTTTCGAAATAACAGGCGCAACGACAACTGAAAACAGAGCTGAAATAACAGAAGATATTCCTCCGCCTAAAGCATAAGCGCTGTAAAAAGCCATAGCCTCTGTGTGGTTTTTACCTGGCTTGTATCCTGTGTAATAAATAATAAAGAAAATAACAGCCGAAGAAACCCAGGCACATATCTTCACAAAAAATCCCGAAAAAACCGAATTCATATCCTCTACAAAAAGAGAAACAAAAACAGGTATACTCGTAATCAAAGAAGCTACAAGTATATGAATAACGGTGGAGACAATATATCTTTTTCTCGCCCTAGGAAGTGACATAGTAAAGTCTGCCATACCTTTTGGGGACTGCTTTTCGTTAATTCCTACGAAAGCAGTATAAGCGTAAACACCAATAAAAATTTCTATCGGCAATAAGACAAAACCTGACACATACTCGACAGCAGTAAGCAAAGGTGACATACCGTCAGTGGAAGAAAAATAAGATATTACAATACCTACTAAACTCGAAATAATATTAGGTAAGTAGCCTGCAAAATACATCGCACCGCTGAAAACGATCGCACTCGTTTTATCTTTGCTGAGATTATACCCTAAAAGGAAGCACAGAACTAAGGTTATGCACGAAGCGAACAAGCCCAATGCATTTGAGGCTGAAACAGACTGAGAAAAAAGAGGGATGTTAATTCTAAAAAGATTACATAAAGCATCCAAGGCAAAATCAATTACTGCTGCAAATGAAACGAACTTTATAATTCTTTTTTTCATAACATCCATCTCCTTATATTAAATTTAAACCTTCTTATCCTTATCATAGCTTGCCTGAACAGCATTCATTACCGCCGCCTCGAAGCCATCATTCTGTAAGGAAGCCACACCCTCTATGGTAGTGCCTCCCGGTGAGCATACTCTGTCTACGAGTGCCCAGGGATGGTCTGATGACTCGAGAACGGTTTTTGCACTGCCCAGAACAGACTGTGCGGCAACCTCCAAAGCCTGCGCCTTGGGCATACCGTTTTTCACGGCGGCTCTTGCCAGAGCATCGATATACATATAAGTAAAAGCAGGTGAACAGCCGCCGATAGCGCTGAATATAGGGAAAAGCTTTTCATCGATTTTCACAGCTGTACCGAAGCACTCGCAAAAACTTTCGGCAAAGCGCATATCTTCGTCAGTCACATTCTCCGTACCGCAGTAGCCTGATACTGCCGCACCGACGAGTGCGTTTATGTTAGGCATCACACGGATGAATTTACCTTCATAGCTAAGGCAGGAAAGAAGATATTCGGTAGTTTTGCCTGCGGCAATAGAAATAAAAAGAGGATTTTTCTCTTTTACGATACTGTCAATTTCAGAAAGAACAGATGCGATTACATTAGGCTTTACGGCAAGAACGATTTTATCACAGTTCTCTGCTATTTCCTTTGCCGATGCTTTAACCGTAATGCCGTAAGCATTTCTGAGAGCATCTGTTTTTGTTTTGTCCAAATCAAAAACTGCAATATCCCCGCTCTTTACGAATTCAGCCTTGCACATACCTGCAATAATGGCTGATGCCATATTGCCCGCACCGATAAAGCCTATCATTCTGCTGCCTCCTCTGCGGGAATGTCAGAAGTACAGTGAGGACACTTAACAGCCTCAATGCTGATTTCGCTTTTACAGAAGGGACATACCTTAGTGGTGGGAGCTTCCGCTACGGGCTCTTCCTTCTTTTTGCCTAAATCGGAAATCTTATTGATTCCCTTTACTAAAAGGAAGATAACCGTCGCCATAATGAGGAAATTAATTACAGCTGTGATGAATGCACCGTAATTAAGAGTTGCGTATCCTGCCTCCTTGGCAGCCTCAGCCGTGGCAAAAACCTCATCGGTAACTGCAAGCACGATGAACTTGTCGGCAAAGTTGATACCCTTTGTAGCAAGAGAAATCACCGGGGAAACCACATCATTAACAAGAGAATTGACGATAGCCTGAAAAGCACCGCCTATGATAACACCGACGGCAAGATCGATAACATTACCGCGCATAATAAACTTTTTGAATTCACTCATAAAACCTTTCATATTTAAAACCTCCGTTGTTTTTTACTTCTAAATTTTAACATATATTTTCTAAAAAATAAAGACCTTTTTTCATATTCCCGTAAAGTCAAAATCGGGAATGAAATCCTCATCTGCGGACAGAGGACTCTGAGTAAAGATATTTTCGAAGCCTAAACTTTCCGCATAGTCGATAACCTTTAAATATTCCCTTTCGGTGATTTTTCGCTGAAGCTCGGGAAAGGCTTCAACCTTGCCGTAAGGAGTGTACTGTGACATAAGGCTGATTACCGTGTCAGTGCCTAAGTTTTCCTTTATCCAGTCGAGAATTTTCAGAGACTGATTTGTATTTTTCGGCAGAATAAGATGCCTTACCATCATACCCTTCTGCATTATACCCTCTTGGTCATAAATGTTTTCAGGACACTGCCTTTTCATTTCGACCAGTGCCTTCGAGGCATAAAAGAAATAGTCGGGTGCCAAAGAATATTTACTGCTTCTTTCATCGCTTATGTATTTCAGGTCGGGCAGATAAACCTGAATTTTACCCTCTAACCTTTTGAGTGTTTCCGTCTTTTCATAGCCGCCGCTGTTATAGACTACAGGAACGGAAAAACTGTTCTTTTCTAAAAAATCGGAAAGAGCCAATGCATAATGGGTAGGGTTAACAAGATTAATATTATGCACACCCTCGGTTATAAGCCTTTCGCATATTTCACGGAGCCTTTGAGCGCTTACTGTCTTGCCCTTACAGCCGTGACTGATTTCGTAATTCTGACAGAAAACACAGCCTAAATTACACCCTGAAAAGAAAACAGTTCCGCTACCCTTAGTACCGCTTATGGGAGGCTCCTCCCATAAATGCTTTGCAGCACGGGCTAAGGTGAATTCTTCCGTTACTCCGCAGTAGCCTTTTCCGTTTTTCCTGTCTGCACTGCATTCTCGGGGACATATGTTACATTTCATTATTTATCACTTTCTTTTTATCTTTTGGTTTATTGTAGCATATCCATTTGACTTTTACCATATTTTTGTATATACTTTTAGTATATAAGGAGTGATTTTATGCTTTTAGCTATCGATATGGGTAATACGAATATTACTCTCGGCGCATACAGAGATGACGAACTGGTTTTCGTTTCCCGTCTTTACACATCGAGACATAAATCAAGCGACGAATATGCTATCGACCTTTTAGACATTTTCAGTTTATATAATGTTTCGCCCTCAGATTTTACAGGCTGTGTTTTCGCCTGTGTTGTTCCCGAGCTTATGGACGCATTCAGTCTGGCAGTTAAACGCACCGTAGGAATAAAGCCTGTTATAGTAGGCGGTGAAAACTACGGTGACCTTAAGGTGGAAATACTTCCCGTGTCCTATCTCGGTGCTGACCTTATAGCAGGCGCTGTGGGGGCAAGAGAGAAGTACATTCTCCCCTGTCTCGTTTGCGACCTTGGTACTGCGACAAAGATACTCGTTATAGATAAGGACGGTACCTTCCGCGGATGCACTATTTCACCGGGCGTGAAAATTTCTCTGAATGCTCTGGCTGAAAAAACCGCACTTCTGCCGTCAATCAGCTTCACCACTCCCCGTAAGGCGGTCGGTGAAAACACCATAGAATGTATGCAGAGCGGTATAGTTTTCGGCACAGCGGCCATGCTCGACGGCATGATTAAAAGAATCCGTAATGAGCTTGGCTACGATAAATGCACTCTTGTAGCCACAGGAGGCTACAGCGCAGGCATTATCCCCTGCTGTGAGGAGGAAATAATCTACGACGAAAACCTTCTTTTAGACGGCATCAAGGCCATTTACGAAAAAGCAAAGCAGTAAAAAAAGAGAGCTGATTCTGATTCAGCTCTCTTATATTTTTTGCTTTATGGGTTTTCACCGCGTAACACACCGTAGAAGATGTATACGATGAAATCAATGAATTCATTAAAGAAATCAGTGAAAATCTGAATAAATCCACGGTTTTCCTGTGCGTTATTAGTATTCTCCATAATAAATTTCCTCCGTTCTGAAAATAATTATTATTTGACTTTATTCTAACCCAATTAATGAAAATAGTCAAGGATTTAGATAAAATTTTATTTCGTTTTAATTTTAACTGCACGGGAAGGCTTGCTTATAAAAAACTTTCCGCCCATATCTTTAAAAGCTCTTACACGGTAATAATATACTGTGAATGCTTTTTTTGCCGTGTCTGTATATCTCAGAGAAACATCAGAGTCGGTTCTGGCGATTTCTTCGAAGGTTTCCCCGTCTTCACTGCGCTCGAAAATATATCCGTCAGCACCTGCGACTATTCTTGCCTTAAGGTCTACCTTTCTGAAAAATCTTGCCTTAACGGAAACGAGTTCACCCGAATCAAGACTTACACAGGAAACCTCTTTACTGAAATTACCGTGACCTCCGCCCTCGCAAAGGCTCTGCACACTGTAATAATAAGGCTGACCTTGTACTACGTCATTGTCGGTGAAGCTGTTACCCTCCGCCACAGCAACAGGAATCAACTGATTAAAATATTTATTCCTTCGGTATACGAGAAAAGAACTTATACCTGCAGGCGCTTTCCACTCAAGTATGATTTTCGCACCCTTACTCCTTACTTTAAGAGCTTCAGGGGCAGGTAC
>JAZNMU010000135.1:0-6882 GCA_045579865.1 Acutalibacteraceae bacterium | reverse complement strand
CTCCCGCAAGAGATGCAATCGAAGGTGTTGTTTCTCATAAGATTGAAACTGTTCTCGGCTGTGCTGATAAAGCGTAAATTAAATGCAGAATGCAAAGTGCAAAATGCAAAATTGCGCCGAGCAGTGATTAAATAATTAGAAAGTACCCGCCAAGTGAGGTGGGTACTTTTTTTGCTGACAAAGTTATCATACATATAAAAAGTGCTTGTTCGGCTTGTAATCACTCATAATATATGCTATACTATTGTAGAACTAGCAAATTTAATTTTATAGAGTATTATTCGCACAAATATAATAAAATTAACTGTTGACTATAAAGTTTTATAGAATTAACAAGAATTATGTGAAGGAGATTTTTATGGGCATTAATAGAGATAAACCTGATCTTTGGAAAAGTGATATATTGCAGTCCGTTGATTTATACAATAATTGGTTTATGGAATTTGCTCCAAATGCCTTTAGAAAAATGCGAGTAACAACTGCGAAAAAAGTTGAGGAGGCTCTTATTAACACAAACTACCTGCAAAATATATCAGTAGAAATATTAAAAAATCATCCTGAAGTCTTACCGATATTGAGAATGTCTACTTGCCCACCTATAGCAAGAGACCGTCTCGTCGGTTTGGCTGGAACATCAAAAAGTCTGGTAGAAAATATGGAAGATTCTAAAAATCCTCGAGTTTCTCCTCGTATGGGATACGAAAAGCTATGTGTTGAACTCTCTAAAATAGCTGAAACAATCAAAAAAATGGCAGATCCTGATATTTTTGTTTGGCTGTCAGAAAATCGCAAACCTAAAACAGAAGAGATTCAGCGTTCTGCCACTATTATAGCAGATAGGTTATGCGGTGCTTTGACAGATCCTATAATCAGAAACGCTCAAGAGAAGCGTCAATTTATAGCTATAACAAAATTTTTACATAGCAAAGGCTATACAGAAGCACAAGCTGGAACAAAGTACAATGAAATGACAGCTGGAACATTCACCTTTCACGCAAATGTTCCTGTATTAATAGCTGAGGGCACAGAAGATAAAATCAATATACCTGTTGATATTGTAATTCTCCCAAAATCTGTATCGGACAAAAGTTTTCCGCTTCTCATCGAATCAAAATCTGCAGGAGACTTTGCCAATGTAAACAAACGCCGTAAAGAAGAAGCCGTAAAAATGCAACAACTGAAAAATACATATGGAAACAATGTCTCCTACAGTTTGTTTTTGTGCGGTTACTTTGATTCAGGTTATTTAGGCTACGAAGCAGCAGAAGGAATTGATTGGATATGGGAACACAGAATAAGCGATTTGGAGCAATTAGGAATTTGAGCCTAATTGAATCTAAACGAAAACAATTACAAACGTTTATTGATAATAACAAAAGCATTAAAAGCCGCAGAAAACTCGGTCAATTTGCAACCCCTTATGAACTTGCTCAGGAAATTGTTTCCTTTGGGTTGACTTTGCAAGAAAAAAGAGAAATATCTTTTTTAGAACCTGCTCTTGGTACAGGAGCATTTTATTCTGCACTTTTAAGCGAATGCGATAAGCAAAATAAAACTTTGATGAATGCTGTTGGAGTCGAATTAGATTCTGATTTTTTCGATGCAGCAGAAGACCTTTGGAGCAACACCATTATCAATCTGATAAAAGGAGATTTTACTGAAACAAACTGCTCGCGAAAAATAAACTTTTTAGTCAGTAATCCCCCTTATGTCCGACACCATTATATCGGACAGGAACGAAAAGTAAAACTTTCAAATATGACTAAAAATGAAACGGGATTAGCTCTTTCCAAACTTGCCGGTCTATATTGTTATTTTATTTTATCCGCTCATAAATGGCTTGCACCAAATGCAATATGCGGATGGCTTGTGCCAAGCGAATTTATGGATGTAAATTATGGAGGTATGTTGAAAAAGTATCTATTAGAGAAGGTTCGTTTACTCAGAATTCATAGATATAATCCTGAAAACTGCAAATTTGATGATGCTTTGGTATCTTCATGCGTGGTCTGGTTCAAAAATGAAATTACTACAGAAAATTATGATGTTGAATTTTCATATGGTGGCACCCATGAAAAGCCTGAAATAAGACGAATTATAAATAAAAACACATTGACTGAACACAAAAAATGGACTCATTTGTGCAACGAACCTCCAAAAACCGAACAAGCACCAAATACTTATATCCCCACACTGGGTGATTTTTTCACTATCAAACGCGGATTGGCTACAGGAGATAATAAATTCTTTATTTTATCCAAAGAACAAATTGAAGAGCTTAATTTAGATATGAATTTCTTTACACCAATTTTGCCTAGTCCTCGACACTTGAAATGTAACGAAATCTTTAGCGACAAAAACGGATATCCATTATTAGACACTCAGTACTTTTTGCTCAGTTCCAGTCTTCCTGAAGAAGAAATTAAAAATCAACACCCCTCTGTTTGGGAATATTTAAAGGGCGGCAAAGAAACAACAGCACAAAAGTATTTATGTAAAAATCGCAGAATCTGGTATTATCAGGAAAACAGAACTGCTACCCCTTTTTTGTGTTCATATATGGGCAGAGGAACCAATGAGCATCCTGCTCCATTCAGATTTATTCTGAATCACACTGACGCAATAGCGACAAATTCATATTTATTGCTATATCCTAAAAATGCTCTCAGCGATTTAATTGCTCAATCTCCCGATATATTGCACAAAGTTTGGGAGATACTTACAAATATAACAACGAGCGATTTAGAATGTGAAGGTAGAGTTTATGGTGGCGGACTGAAAAAAATCGAACCAAGAGAACTAGCCTTTGTTAAATGTCCTCCCCTAGCAGAACTATTTTATTCTTGATAAATCAACAAAACCAATCCCCGCCGGGCTAATCGGCGGGGACACTTTATTATACTTTCTTATTGGGTAAGCAGTGATGTGAAAAACTTAATAAGTGCAGTAAGGAATTTGATAAGTACGACAAACCTCGATGATGTATCCGTGGTATCGGGGGTATCGTTTGCATTTTCCTCTGTCAGCGGAGTGAGAACACCTACAGGTACAGGCTCCGTGAAATTAAATATTAATTCCATGGTTTCCTCATAGTGTATAAACTGAGGATATTCAGGCAGGTCATTCACCGTGGCATAGCCGTCAAAATTCAGAATGTCACACATCATAAACTCAACACTCCAGGGATAATCGGGGTGAGCAAGGTTTTTAATATACCAGGTGTGTTCGGGGAAGGCAGCTGTGGAGCCGTCCACCTTTTCATCGGCTGAAATATAGGATCCGAAGCCGGCTTCGATACGGTCTGCTATGTAATCTTTATCGAGAGTAGTGTCTATCTTTGAGGTTGTGGCACCGTTGAAGGTCTGCTTTTCGAGAGATACGACACCGTCACCTAAAAGGTCTGCATTTTCGATTACAGGGTAAATCTGTTCGCCGTATTTGGTGATAATATACACCTTCACGCCGCTTGCCTGCAGTTCTTCGAGAATTCCTCTCGCATTTTTCTTGTATTCGTTGTAGCCGTCGATTTTTTCGATGAGCTTATCATATTTGCCGTCTGCATTATCTGTTTCAAGCACGAAGGCTTTGGCGTCCTCGAAAGCCTCGGGGCTTACCATTCCCCACCAGCCGGGACAGGTGCCGAAAATTTCACGGATAAGTCTGGGCATAAGATTGAGGCTGATTTTATCGTATATACCTTCGATAAAGCCAAGACCTCCGCCTAAAACACCTGTGTATGTGAGAACATTTACAGTTTCCTTTACAAGGTCGAGAACAGGGCTTGTATCAAGGAAGCCATTAATAAAGCGGTTCATCGCATCAGCGTCAAGGTCAACCTTGTTTGAATAAAGCTCATCAGCAATTTCTGCACCGTAAGCGATGCTGTTATACATAATAACGCTTTCGATTTCCTGCTTTGCTTCTTCAGTATACATATTGAAGTAAGCATTAACGATAACATTACCCTCACAGCGACAGATAATGTTTATCTTATCGTGACCTGTAAGCTCTTTTGCGGCATCGATAAGAGCCTTGAGGTCTTTTGCGTTTTCACGGGGATCAAGACGCATATCGTACTGGAACTGCATATACTGGGGCCAGTAGGTAGCATTGCTTGTGTGACCGTATCTGATATTGTCGGTCTCATATCTTTTAATAATGTTTTCAAGGTCCCATTCAGGATTGATACCGGTCTTGTTTCCTTCTCCCTTTTCACCGTCGTTATTGAGCTTATACTGGTCATAAATGGGAGCAACTTCCTCTAAAAGAACATCACAGTATTCGTCCCATTCATCGGTAAGCAGGGCTGTACCTAAAGATGTGGCGATGTTGAGAGCTGATGAAATAAGGTCTTCCTTGCTACCTGTAAGATTTGTTTCGGCCATATTTTCATCAGTGAGCTCAGAAAATCTGTCCTTATAGATGTTAGTTCTGCCCTTTACATAAATAATTGGGGTTACTCCGCAGTTACACTTATATCCGTCTGCTGCAAAAGCCACAGGCATAACAGATAAAATCATAATAACTGCCATAAGAAGAGTAAAAATCTTTTTCATTATATATCCTCCTGATCAAAGATATTTTATCATCCCCTGTATTCTATCAAATTGTGAATATTTTGTCAACAAAAAACATCACCCTCTGATTGTCTTCAGAGAGTGATGAATATATCTTAATGATTAATCTGCGTTTTCTTCTTCTATCTTGTCAATAACATCCTGAGAAATAGCCTCACCGTGCTTAACGAAGAGGATAAGTCCGAGACAGATAAGGAAGGCTATGGGGCTGTAGTAGAACAGGGACATATAGGTGCCCGTAACCATAGCCACCGCACCGTAAACGATGGGAGAAGCGATCTGTGCTGAGAAGGTAGCTGTGTAGTAGTAGCCTGTGAAGGTACCGACCTTATCAATACCGCCGATTTCAAGAACGAGGGGAAGAGTGTTAACGGTAATGAACATATTTGCAAAGCCTGCAAGAACGAGAACGGGATAAATGAGTATCTTCAGAATCTTAACTATTCCGTCAACCGATTCCTTGATATTGCTGAGTGCTTCACCGTAGGCGCCTTCTGCCACTTCTTTACCGATGATGTTATTACTTGTGGTAACAAGATTATCGAGGTGGAATTCACCGCCTGATTTTTCTTCAAGCTTTACAGTAACCCTTTCATAGGAGCTGCCTTCTTCGGGAGTATTGAGATATTCAATATATCCGTCAATGGTAAGAGCGGCAAAATCACCTGTGGGATTTTCTTCCTTAAGCTCTGTATTGGCTTCATTTATAGCCGTGTCAATATTGGCGTAAACCTTATTTGACTGAACATATTTATTAACTGAAAGTCCCTGACTTGTAACCATAACGGTAAATACAAGGAAGAACACAAGGAATGCGGAAATGAACACTGAAAGACCTGCCATAATGGTCTTCTTTCTGCCTATCTTTCTGCCCATTTTACCTGCAGGGATAGCGGCTGCGGCTGAGCATACGGCGAAGATAGCCATAATGATGGTAGCCTGTGCAGTAGCCATGTGAAGGATTTCCTGTGCGAAGAGAGAGAAGAAGGTGGTAATAGCGTTTGAACCGCAGAAAAGGAAGAAGAGTGAAGCGAGCATAAAGAGAAGACTCTTTCTTTCGCCTGCTGAAAGCTTGTTTGCCTTTCTTGCTGCCTTTTCGGCTTTTTTGGCTTCCTTTTCAGCCTTTTTCTGTGCAGCTGCATCGAGAGCCATATTTTTGTCTGCCTTGACCTGAATTCTGCTGTCCTGCTCCTTAACGAAGAAGAGAAGAACGAGAGCACCGGCAATCATAACAATAGAACCGATAATGAATACGATGGGGAAGGTCTGGCTTTCCTCTGTTGCCTTGCCGAAAAAAAGTGCATAGATAGCGGCGGCGATAGTACCTGCCACCATACCTACAGCACCGCCGATACCGCCCATAAGGTTGATAATGGCGTTACCCTCACTGCGAAGCTCGGGAGGTGTAAGGTCGGGCATAAGAGCAACTACAGGCGCTCTCCAGAGAGACATGGTGAAAACAAAGAGAATAATGCATACCATTGTAGCGGGGAGACTGCCTGTCTTAAGTGCCACAAAGGGAATTATCGCAAAGAGTAAAGCTGATACAGGCGCACCGAAAACGATGAAGGGACGTCTTTTACCGAGCTTTGAATGACAGTTGTCGGAAAGTTTGCCGAAGGTAGGCTGGAAGATAACACCGAAGATGTTATCAAAGGTCATAATAATACCGATGAACAGCGGAACAAGAGAAATGCTCGATCCGAAGCCTACGTCCTCACCCTGTGAACGGGCGAACTCTGCAAGGAAGGGAATTGCTTCGTTAAGCTTTGCGCTCAAATTTGTAACGAAAGCAGATTCCGTAAGAAGCTTATTAAGTATTTTTGTGATGTACGGGTCATAAATTGCCCATGCTATGGATGATGCCATAAAACCGAAACCGGTAAGTATGGTCAGTTTGACATTTAACTTTTGCTTTTGCTCAGCCATGTCATAACCCCTTTCTTTTTTTAAATTGCCGATTAACCGACAAATAACATTATATATTCTTTGCCCGTAAAAAGCAACTATAACATTAAAAATCGTCATTTCCCACAGAGATAATTATGCAAATAGACAAAGCATTCTGTATTCTACACTCTGCATTCTGCATTAAAAAAGACCTCTTTGAAGCAATACCATTAAGTTAAGAAACGAACCGAGCTCAGAAATGAGCCCGGTTTTGTTTTTTGAAAAAATATAGAAAAAGACTTGACAAATAAGCAAAAATGTGCGGTCGATTTATTAACTTCGGTTAATAAATCGACCCTTGTTAATAGGAAAATGAATTCTGAAAGCAAGGAGAAAGCACTATGAATATTACCCC
>JAZNMU010000134.1:0-13199 GCA_045579865.1 Acutalibacteraceae bacterium | reverse complement strand
CGTCGAGTTTCGTGAGTGCGATACCTGTAAGCTCGGCTACGTTCATAAATTCTTTGGCCTGGCTTACTGCATTCTGACCTGTGGTAGCATCTAAAACGAGAAGAATTTCACGGTCAGCATAGGGAAGCTCTTTTTCAACCACACGGTAAATCTTTGCAAGCTCGTCCATAAGGTTTTTCTTGTTATGAAGTCTGCCGGCTGTGTCGCAGATAATGATGTCACAGTCACGGGAAATACCTGCGCTGATGGTGTCGTAGACAACTGCGGCAGGGTCTGCACCCTCTTTGTGCTTAACGATGTCAACACCTGCTCTGTCAGCCCATACCTCTAACTGCTCAATTGCAGCGGCACGGAAGGTATCGGCTGCACCGAGAATAACCTTCTTACCCTCTTTTTTATACATAGCAGCTAATTTACCAATAGTGGTGGTCTTGCCTACACCGTTAACACCGATAACGAGGATAACGGAAGGAATGGTGATAAGGCCCATATCCTCACCGCCGTCAATCATATCAGCTACGATATCAGCGATAATCATTTTTGCGTGCTTAGGATTGCGCACCTCGTTTTTATTGACTCTCTTACGGAGTTCTTCAACTATATCTGTAGCGGTTTTAACGCCTACATCGCCCATAATGAGCGCTTCCTCAAGGTCGTCAAACAGGTCGTCGGTAATTTCCTCGTATGCGCCGAGAACATCCTCGATTCTGCCTGTCATACCTTCTCTGGTCTTTTTAAGTCCGAAGCCGAACTTTTTAAAAATACCCATATATATATTCCTCCTTATTCGGTTATACCGAGTGATTTTGCGAGCTCTGCAGTCTTTAGCTCCAGAAGTTTGGATACACCCTGCTCCTGCATAGTGATACCGTAAAGCATATCTGCCTCTTCCATAGTGCCTCGGCGGTGAGTAATAAGAATGAACTGTGTGTTTTCTGTCATTCGTCTTACATACTGTGCATATCTGGTTACGTTTACGTCGTCAAGAGCCGCCTCAACCTCGTCAAAAATACAGAAGGGAGCGGGATTAACCTTCATAATCGCAAAGAGAAGTGCGATGGCTGAAAGTCCCTTTTCACCGCCTGAAAGAGAATCAAGACGCTTAACGTTTTTACCCGGTGGCTGCAATTTTATATCAATGTTACTTTCGAGAACATCGGCGGGGTCTTCCAAAATAAGCTCTGCCTTACCGCCTCCGAAAAGCTCACAGAAGGTTTCGTTGAAATTGTGATTGATTTTGGTGAACTGCTCTCTGAACTGAGTTGACATTTTATCGGTTAATTCTCCGATAAGACGGATAAGCTCTTTTTTACTCTTTTCCACATCGCCTACCTGAGTTGACATAAACTCATAGCGTTCACTTACTTCCTTATATTCCTCGATAGCACCCACATTAACAGAGCCGAGAGCACGGATAGAGCCTTTAATTTCGTGGAGCCGCTTCTGTGCACCCTTCGGGTCCTCGGGTCGCTCTGCCACAGCCTCTGCCTCACGCTTGGTAAGCTGATATTCGTCGTAGAGCTTTCCGAGAGTGTCCTCGTAATCCTTGGTCATCGTCTCTTTTCTTTCCTCGAGACGGGCAAGCTCGCCGCTGATTTTTTCTCTTTCAGCGTTCTTCGCTCTTTCGTTTACACGGAGCTTGGAGGAGCGTTCCTCTTCTTCGCTTCGTTTTCTCTGTAAGGACACGATTTCCTGCTTCGACTTTTCGGTTTCGAGATGAATATTTTCAGCAAGAAGTGAAAGTGCTTCGATTTCCTTTTCGATTTGGGCATTTCTTACCTTTATAGCCTCAATTTCGCTGTCAAGCTGTTTATCTCTGTCCTCGTGGTCAATAAGTCTCGCCTTAAGGAAATTAAGAGCCTGTGTACGGGCTGTAAGATCCTTATCAGCACCATGGATGTCCATATTCAGCTTAGAGATAGCAGAAGTGATTTCTTCTCTTTTCTCGGAAAGCTCACTTCTCTTTCTGCCGAGAGATTCACCTTCTGCTTCCTTATCCTCGATTGCTTTGGTAAGTGCTTTAACCTTTTCGCTCGTCTCGTCACAGGAAGCCTGAATACGGGCTATCCTTTCGTCGGCACTGTTCTTTTCACCTGTAAGCTCGTCTACACCGCTCTTTGCGGTATAGAACTGTTCACATATAAGATTGAACTGACCCTCGAGACGGATTTTCTCCTCCTGAGCAGCTGAAAGACTTTCCTTTTCAGTTTCAAGCTCACGGCTGATATGTGCAAGCTCTTCATCGAGCTTTTCATACTGTGTCTGAAGCTCGGAAACGGTTTCGTTGAGAAGCTTTTCTTTTTCCTTCAGCTTTTCAATTTCATTTCCTCGGGAAAGAATACCGATATTCTGTATGGCCGAGCCGCCTGTCATTGAACCGCCGGGATTTACCACCTGACCGTCTAAAGTAACGATTTTAAAGCGGTGGGAATACTTTTTACCGATGGATATAGCGCAGCTTAAATCCTCAGCTATTACTGTTTTACCGAGAAGTGATGATATAATTTCAGCATACTTTTCATCATAGGTGAGAAGATTAGTAGCTATATCGATGTAACCGTAGCAGTCCTCGAGTCCTTCTTCCTGCAGGCTCTTGCCTTTTACGGAAGAGACAGGCTGAAAGGTTGCACGTCCTGCGTTAGAACTTTTCAGATAATTGATGGCCGCTTTGGCATCGTTTTCATTTTCGGTAACTATATTCTGTACAGCATTACCGAGAGCTGTTTCGATAGCTACGGCATACTCCTCCTTAACGGAGATAAGCTGTGAAAGCGTACCGTGAATACCTCTCAAAGCACCCTTTTCACTTTCTTTAATTACCTTTTTAACTGCACCCGAATAACCCTCCATACTCTTTTCGAGCTCTTCGAGCATTTTTATTTTAGATGTTACGCGCTGAGCCTCAAAAGCCTTTTCATCAAGCTCTTTTTTCAGAGTATCGGCTTTAGCATCTTTATTCTTGAATCTTAAGCTATAGCCTTCAACGGAATTGGTAAGCTCTTCGATTTCCTTTTCACAGTCGGAAAGTGATTTCTCGCTTCTGCTTTTTTCTGCACTTAAACCGTCAACCGTTTCCTGTCTCTGTGCAATCAGTGAGTCAATAACCTCGACTCTTGCCTTGATTTCACCGATAGATGAAAGAGCAGTGGAAACAGAAACACGGCAGTCGGCAAGCTCTTTGGTAAGAAGAGCTACAGTGCGTGCAATTTCGTTTGACTCATCTAAAAGTGAGCCGCCCTCGCTCTGCATTCTGTCAAGCTCAGCATTTACCTTTTCGAGTTCAGCAGTTTTTTCCTCACGGATATTTTTAATCTGCTGAATGAGCTTTTCCTCGTTTTCGATTTCCTTCTGGAGCTGGTTCTGACTGCTTTCAGAATCATAACGGTCACGGGAAATTCTTTCGATAGTTTCATTGTTATGTGCGATGGAGTTTCTTAAAACCGCCTGTTCACTGCCTGCATTGGCGGCCTTTTCCTCTAAAAGAGAAATACCCTGACGGATTTCATCGATTTTAATGTTAATATTCTGAGTATCGGCAATGCTTTTTTCTATCATACGCTCGATTTCGGAAAGCTCTTCCTCAGTCTGTGCGTAATGACCCGAAGCAATAGTAATATTGTCCTCCTGTTTGCGGAGCTCATCACGTATTTTATCGATATTATAAAGCCATAAGCCGATTTCAAGTTCCTTCTTTTCATCGGCCAAAACAAGAAATTTCTGCGCCTTTTCGCTCTGATGCTTAAGCGGTCCTATTCTGCCTTCAAGCTCGGTAAGAATATCTCTCAGGCGGACAAGATTATCCTCAGCCTGTCCGAGTTTTTTCAAAGAGTCATTTCTTCTGTAACGGTAGGACGAAATTCCAGCCGCTTCTTCGAGCATATCACGGCATTCCTTACCCTTACCGCTTACCATATCGGCTATCTTGCCCTGGCTGACCATAGAGTAACCGTCTCTGCCGAGACCTGTATCCATAAACAGCTCATGGACATCCCTGAGTCTCACATTGACGCCGTTGATTTTATATTCGCTTTCGCCTGAGCGGTAATATCTTCTGGTTACGGCAACCTCGTCCGTGTCAGCACCTTTTATGCTTCTGTCTCTATTGTCAAGGCGCAGAGTTACCTGTGCAAAGCCGTGAGCCTTACGGATTTTAGTGCCGTCGAAAATAACATCCTCCATCTTTGAGCCACGAAGAGACTTACTCGACTGCTCGCCGAGTACCCATCTGACAGCATCTGAGATGTTACTTTTACCGCTTCCGTTGGGGCCGACTACTGCCGTAATGCCCTTACCGAAGGTGAGAACGGTTTTTTCGGGGAAGGATTTGAACCCCTGCATTTCAAGTGATGTTAATAACATTCGGTTAACCTCACACTTACTTCATATTTTTTTAAGTCATTGTTACCTGTGATTTTTGCTGTATATCCCATAGAGGAAAGCTCAATTATATTCGACTTTTTCTGACCGGATGCCATCGAAATAAATTTGCTTCCCACGGTAATTTCAATTTGACCGGTTTTAATATTCCGGTTCTGAATTTCTTCTTTTATTCTTCGAAGATAAATTTTACTTTCGGCAAGCTCCCTGAAAGCGGGATGATAAGCACCTGCCACAAAGCCATCCTCCACATTACCTCCTGAATGAAGTCCGAGCCTTATAACCTTAATATCATCCTCGTGAAACATAATAAGAAGCTCTGCACATAACTCAGCCGCTTCCTCAGTTGTCTGCGGAACGTACTCCCCTTTTTCATAAAGAGAAGCAAGTCGGGTGTTTTCAAGCACGACCGTGGGATAAATTCTCGCCGTATCAGGCTTTAAGGAAATAAGTTTTTTCGCTGTTGCTATGGATTTTTCACGTGTATCACCGTAAAGACCCGTCATCATCTGCACACCGAATTCGAAGCCGTATTCTTTGATTAAAGCGGCAGATTTCACCACATCAGCCGAGGTGTGTCCTCTTTCATTAAGGGAAAGGACTTCATCGTCCATACTCTGACAGCCGAGTTCTATTGAGGTGACTCTGTATTCCTTTAAAAGAGTAAGAATTTCTGCATCGATACAGTCAGGTCGGGTAGAAATTCTTATTCCTTTAAAAAGACCTTTATCTACATACTCTCTGCCTTTTTCGAGTAAAGAGAGCATATAATTTCTTTCTATCGCCGTAAAACTACCGCCGAAAAATGCTATTTCACCGTCACCGCAGTCCGATGTGGATAGTGCTGTTTCTACTGCATTTTCTATATCCGCCACCGTGAGAGGCTTTGTCTTGCCTGAAATAGTTTTCTGATTACAGAAGCTGCATCTGTGAGGACAGCCTTCGTCGGGTACGAATAAAGCTACATTTATATGCTTCAAAACTTCACACCCATAAGCTCGAGAGCCTGCTTGGCGGCCTGCTGTTCTGCTATTTTTTTACTTTTACCCTTACCGCATCCGATAGTGTTACTGTTAAGATAAACCTCAACCTCGAAGCGTTTGTCATGGTCGGGACCGCTTTCGGCTACTACGGCATAAGAAAGATGCTCATCGGGGTTTTTCTGTATAATTTCCTGTAAAACTGTCTTATAGTCTACAAATGAAAGCTGTTCATCAGCGGCTTTTTTAACGAAATCAAGGACAAACTTTCTCGCATTATCGAGTCCGCCATCAAGATAAATCGCACCGATTACCGCTTCGAAGGCATCAGCAAGAATTGAGGCACGTTTTCTTCCGCCCATTCTCTCCTCACCTCTGCCGAGATAAATATATTTACCAAGGTCAATTTCCTTAGCAAAACCGTGAAGAGATTTTTCACAGGCACAGGCTGCTCGCTTTTTGGTCATTTCACCCTCGGGGAGATGATTAAGATGATGATAAAAATACTCCGCAGTAATTATGCCGAGAACCGAATCACCCAAAAACTCAAGTCTCTCGTTGCAATCTCCCGGCAAATGCTTTTCGTTAGCATACGAAGAATGGGTAAGTGCTGTTTCAAGCAGGCTTTTATTTTTAAACTCATACCCGATTACCTTTTCGAAACCGTCTAAACTCATTTTACATCCCCTCCGTTCAGGCAATTTTCAAAATCTGCAAGCCCTCTCTCTGAAAGAGCCTTGTAACGTTCTTTTTTATCTCTTATTTTCGGCTCAATGGGTGGAAGAACACCGAAATTTGCACCCATCGGCTGAAAGTTCACTACAGTAGGATCACTTATATATCTGCTCAAAGCGCCAATCATTGTGGTTTCGGGAAGAATGACGGATTCTTCACCTTTAAGAAGTCTCGCCATATTAATACCCGCCATTATACCTGAGGCGGCTGATTCCATATAGCCCTCGACACCTGTTATCTGCCCGGCAAAGAAAAGGGACGGTCTTTCCCTGAAGCTGAAATCACCCTTAAGAAGCCTCGGAGAATCAATAAAGGTGTTCCTGTGCATTACACCGTAGCGGATAAATTCGGCATTTTTCAGAGCGGGAATCATAGAGAAAACTCTCTTCTGCTCACCGAATTTGAGATTGGTCTGAAAGCCCACAAGGTTATAGAGAGTACCTTTACTGTTTTCCTTGCGGAGCTGAAGCACAGCCCAGGGGCGATGACCTGTTCTCGGGTCACGGAGACCTACAGGCTTAAGCGGACCGAAACGCATCGTATCCTTACCTCTTGACGCCATAACCTCGATAGGCATACAGCCTTCGTAAACATCCTTTCTTTTATCGAAAGAGTGAATCTCAGCGCTTTCGGCATTAATGAGTGCATCGTAAAATGCCTCGTATTCCTCTTTATTCATAGGACAGTTTATGTAATCATCCTCACCGCCTCTTTCGTATCTTGAGGCGCAGAAAGCACTGTCCATATCTATACTTTCCAGAGTGACAATAGGTGCCGCCGCATCGAAAAAGTGAAGTCCGTTTCCGCATAAATCTGCAATTTTTTCGCTTAATGCGTCACTTGCCAGAGGACCTGCGGCGATTATTACATTACCGTCAGGTATTTGTGTAACCTCTTCATTTATAACCGTAATGTTCGGATGGGAGGAAATCTTTTCGGTGATAAGACGCGAAAATTCATCTCTGTCCACAGCGAGAGCACCGCCTGCGGGAACCTTACATTCATAGGCACACTCCATACAAAGGGAACCGAGTCTGCGCATTTCCTCCTTAAGAAGACCTGCGGCAGATTCAACTCTTTCCGCCTTAAGTGAATTAGAGCATACCAGCTCAGCAAAAGTAGGCATTTTATGGGCGGGAGAAAACTTTACAGGCTTCATTTCATAAAGCTCTGTTTTAATACCGGCATTGGCTAAATGCCAGGCCGCTTCCACGCCCGCAAGACCCGCACCGATTACCTTTACTGTTTCTCTGCTCATTTCTTCACCGCCTTTATCTTTATACTGTTTCGCATTATTCGCCCTTTTTCTTGCGTGTAGCTTTGGCTGAATAGCCGCACTTTTCATCGAGACAGTTAAGCATACCGCCCTTTGCCTTGAAAAGTGATTTGCCGCATTTGGGGCATTTTTCATTAGTGGGTTTATCCCAGGTCATAAAGTTACATTCTGGCCATTTGTCACAGCCGAAGAAGGTATAGCCCTTCTTTGATTTTTTGGAAATAACCTTACCTCCGCATACGGGACAGGTAGCATCGGTTTCGATTACATAGGGTTTGGTTGTTTTACATTCAGGATAAGCGGGACAGGCAAGGAACTTACCGAAGCGACCCACCTTAATAACCATCATTCTGCCGCATTTTTCACAGGGAATGTCGGTTTCATCCTCTTTAAGCTGAATTTTTACGCCGTCCATTTCAGCCTTAGCCTTCTGAAGAGTTTCTTCAAAATCACCGTAAAATTCGTGAAGCATTTTGATGTAGTCCTGTGCGCCCTCGCCTACACGGTCAAGGTCGCTTTCAAGCTGTGCTGTGAATTTGACATTTACGATGTTTTTGAACTTCTCTTTGAGAAGATTAACTATAGCCTCACCGAGCTCAGTGGGAACGAGCTGTTTGGACTTTCTTACCACATATTCACGCTTGACGATAGTGGAAATGATGGTAGCGTAGGTACTCGGTCTGCCCACACCGTTTTCTTCGAGAGTTTTGATAAGAGACTCTTCGGTATATCTTGCGGGAGGCTGAGTGAAATGCTGTTCCTTATCGAGCGCTTTGAGCTTAAGGTCGTCACCGCTTGCAAGACCGTCGGGGAGCTTTGATTTGTCTTCATCCTTGTCGCCAAGGTCATAAAGAGCGGTAAAACCGTCGAATTTAACCGAATATCCGCTTGCAGTGAAAAGACAGAACTTATCTTCACTGTCTTTTACTCCCTTGATTTCGATTTTCTGTGTGTTCTGTACACAGGAAGCCATAAGGGAGGCCACGAAGCGATTCCAGATAAGAGTGTAAAGTTTGTACTGTTCAGAAGTAAGACTATCCTTAACCTGAGCGGGTGTAATGGAAACAGTGGAAGGCCTGATAGCTTCGTGTCCGTCCTGAGCATTACTTCTGGATTTGTAATAACGGGGCTTTTCGGGAAGATATTTAGCACCGTAGTTATCCTTTATGAATTCCTCTGTAGCTTGTCTTGCCTCCTCAGAAATGCGGAGCGAGTCAGTTCTCATATAGGTTATAAGACCGATAGAGCCGTAACCGGGCACGGTAACACCTTCGTAAAGCTCCTGAGCAATTTTCATAGTTCTTTCAGCTCTGAAGCCGAGTTTTTTCGATGCCTCCTGCTGAAGAGTAGAGGTGATGAAGGGAGGAGCGGGATTTTTCTTTCTTGTGCCGTTTTTGAGTGAGCTGATGAAATATTTTGCTCCGTCAAGACGGGAAATGATATCATCAGTGTGCTCCTGTGTTTTAAGTTCAACCTTGCCTGTTTCATCACCGTAGAAGGAAGCAGTAAGAGTTTTTCTTGACACATTGAACTTAGCCTCGAGTGACCAATATTCTTCAGGATTAAAGGCACGGATTTCATTTTCTCTGTCAACTATCATTCTAACAGCAACACTCTGCACACGTCCGGCTGAAAGACCTCTTCTGATTTTCTGAGAAACGAAGGGGCTGAGCTTATAGCCTACGAGACGGTCGAGAATACGTCTCGCCTGCTGAGCGTTAACGAGATCAAGATCAACCTTGCGGGGATTTGCCATACCGTTTTTAACACCTGTTTTGGTGATTTCGTTAAAGGTAACTCTGTTGAGCTTATTAAGGTCGAGTCCTAAAATTTCAGCAAGATGCCAGGAAATCGCTTCTCCTTCACGGTCAGGGTCAGTTGCGAGAAAAACCTCGTCACTTTCGGCTACTGCCGTTTTAAGTTCTTTTACGAGCTTTTCCTTTCCTTTTACTATGCTGTATTTGGGAGCGAAGTCATTTTTAACATCAACGCTGAGTCTTGCCGCAGGTAAATCTCTTATATGACCTTTCGAAGCAACGATATTATATCCGCTTCCGAGATAATTCTTAAGAGTTTTAGCCTTTGAAGGAGACTCGACAATGATTAAATTTGCCATATATTTTCACCTTTTCATAAATTTATTGATTAAGACGGTAAGTATCGGCACTTGTCTTTATGATTATGCCGTTCATTTCGAGCTCAGTGAGAGCGGAGAGGACTTTTCTTACCTCTAAGCCTGACTCACGGATGATGCTGTCTGAATCACATACACCGTCGGACATTATATTATACACTATTCCTGCGTTTTTAGAAATAGTTTCCAGATTAATTTTTTGAATTTTTTCTGTATTTTTTTCTTCTTTTTCGATAATAACCTCTGTTTTTTCATTATCGGAAGATTTTTTCTTCCCTCTCTTTTTGTAAGAAGAGGCTTCAAACTCTATATTTTCGAAGGGATTTCCTGTTTTTTCGGTATTAGTATGTGTAACCTTTGCCCACGGAATAATATCCTTAGCTGAGAAGACAGGCTTAGCACCTTCAATTATGAGCTGATTTGAACCTTCATAGTTTCCGCTTTTTATGTCACCGGGCAGAACAAATAAATCTCTTCCCTGCTTTATGGCGTGTCTTGCCGTGCTGAAGGTACCGCTGAACTTAGCCGCCTCAGCTATTACGACACCGCTCGTCATTCCTGAAATGATGCGGTTGCGCTGAGGAAAAGTACCTGGTGTGACATTGTAGTAAGGAGGGTACTCAGTTATAAGCGCTCCGTTTTCAGCCACTCTTTTTCTGAGTGCACTGTTTTCGGGAAGATACCCCGTTCCGTGGCCGCAGCCCATTACAAGTACGGTTTTACCTCCGTATTCAACAGCGGTTCTGTGCGCTATGGAATCGATTCCCAGTGCACCGCCGCTGACAATAAGTACACCGTTTTCGCAAAGCTGACTTACGATGGTCTGAGTGGCTTCTTCACCGTATAGTGACGGAGTTCTGCTGCCGATAACGCCAAGTGCATTTTCAGCATTGAGACAGGTATAGTCACCTCTTACATAAAGAGCGAGAGGAAAATTTTCAATTTCAAGGAGCTTTTTAGGGTAAATTTCGCTGTCAGGAGTTATGATATGTATTTTATGCTTTCGGCAGAAATCGTAGGTATCGTAATATTTATCGATATCCACATCCTTGACTTTGCCTATAACCTTCGGTCCGAAGCCCTTTACTCCGGCATTCTTTAACTCTGCAGAATCGGCTTCGAAAATACTTTTAGCATCACCGAAAGTATTTATCAACTCTCTGACAGGCTTGGCATAACCCACCGCACCCTGAAGCCAGAGCCAATAGATTTCATTCTCCATTATCTCATCATCTCCCACATAGTTATGGCCGCCGCCATTGAGGCATTGAGAGATTCGGCATTTCCCTGCATAGGTATGGTAACCTTTTCACAGAGAGAAAACACCTCTTCGCTCACACCGTTACCTTCATTTCCTATAACACAGATAACTCCGCCATCCATAAGAACCTCAGTAATTTTGGCCGATGAGGAGTCGGGCGAAGTGGCATAGACCTTCATACCCTTATTTTTAAGATATTCAATATCCTCACAAAGATCTGTGCTTTCAAAGACGGGAAGTCTCAGCAGTGAGCCCATAGCTGCACGCTGACTTTTAGGAGAATAACGGTCGCAGCAGGAGTAAAGGATAGCCCCCTTTATGCCGAGCGCCTCGGCAGTACGGCATATAGCGCCGAGATTGGCAGGGTCCTGAATGTTTTCCAGAGCGATATACTTTCCGTCAGCTTCAAGAGAAGAGAGAGGCAAAGAGTCCTCCCTTTCGCACAGACAGAAAAAGCCCTGTGAGGTCTGAGTGAGTGAAAGCTTGTCCGCCACAGCCTCAGAGACAAGATATGCATCCTGAGCCTTCGATGCGATGAGCTCAGCGTCATCACTGAACTTCTCATAAGCCTTATCGGTTATAAAAGCATACCTGATGACGCTACCTGTCAGAGCACTGTCGCGGCACAGACGAAGTCCCTCCAAAAAGAACAGACCTGTTTCCTTTCTTGCCTTCGAAGATGATGCAATTTTAACCGCTGTTTTGATTTTATCATTGGAAACACTGTCAAGCCTGTTCATCTTTTTACCCCTTTTCAAGTAATTTTTTGTTCCTTTTAAAAACACAAATACGCCCGAGAAGAATAATCTCGGACGTAAGTTTTTTAATTAAAGAGCTGCCTTTGCCTTTTCAACAAGTGCTGTGAAAGCTGCGGGATCAGCGATAGCGATTTCTGAGAGCATCTTTCTGTTAAGAGTGATGTCTGCTTTCTTAAGGCCGTTCATGAATGTGGAATAGTTCATGCCGTTTGCCTTGCAAGCTGCAGAAATTCTGGTGATCCAAAGACGGCGGAAATCTCTTTTCTTCTGCTTTCTGCCGATGTATGCGTAGTTACCTGACTTCATAACAGCCTGCTTAGCTGTCTTGAAGAGGCTGTGCTTTGAGCCGTAGTAGCCCTTAGCAAGCTTTAATACTTTATTTCTTCTCTTACGAGTCATCATTGCGCCTTTAATACGAGCCATGATTAAGTACCTCCGTTAGTTATAAAATTAAGTTGTTTTTGTGAATTATTTGTAAGGAATAAGACGCTTAATCTGCTTCTCGTTTGTCTTGTCGGCAACAGTTGTCTGACGAAGACCTCTCTTACGCTTTGTGTTCTTCTTTGTAAGGATGTGTGATTTGTTTGCATGATAACGGATGGGCTTACCGTTTTTGGAAAGCTTAAAACGTTTCTTTGCACCGCTGTGTGTTTTAATTTTAGGCATTGTTAATTCCTCCTATTACTTTTTAGGCTTTGGAGCCAAGAACATCATCATTGATTTACCTTCGAGTTTTGCAGCTTTTTCGATTACGCAGAACTCACCGCAGGCCTCAGCAAAATCTTTCATTGTTACAAGACCGTTTTCAGTGTGAGCCATTTCACGACCTCTGAATCTGATGGAAACCTTAACTTTGTTACCGCTTGTAAGGAAGCGCTTAGCGTGGTTAACCTTTGTTTCAAAGTCGTGGGTATCGATACCGAGTGAAAGGCGGATTTCTTTGATTTCAACAACATGCTGATTTTTCTTTGCTTCCTTTTCGCGCTTTGTCTGTTCAAAACGGTACTTGCCGTAGTCCATAATCTTACATACGGGTGGAACGGCGTGGGGAGCGATTTTAACGAGATCCAGGTCTTTTTCTTCGGCAATCTTTAAAGCCTCATCCGCTGACATAATACCGAGCACTTCACCATCACCCATGATTACTCGAAGTTCCTTGTCGCGAATTTCCTCATTGATTTGCATTTCTTTGATAGCGATGTTCATACACCTCCAAAATATTGCGTGGCTTTTCGCCATAAAAATCAAAGCGTGAACGCAGTAACGTTCACGCACCAATACACTAAAAGTTAGTCTATTGACCTTACCGGAACCTTATCCGTAAGGTGAGAACGCATAGCTGCTCTGCTTTGTTGTGCAGATATATTACCATAAAGGCACCGGTTTGTCAATAGTTTTATATAAATAATTTTTTAAAAATTTATATGCTTTTATCTTGCAATTTCCGGTAGCTTCTTGCTATAATGTAATTGCAGAAAATAATCACTGTAATAAATCATAGGAGGAATTGATATGTTTACAATACTTTTCACAGGTGTTTCAACTATCATCAATCTTGCACTTGCAAAAGGCTTCTTCAAGGCTATTCTTCACATCCTTTTCTGATCACTACTTCAAGAAAAATTACATAACCGATTAAAATAACGCAGAGGTTCAATCCCCTGCGTTATCTTTTTAT
>JAZNMU010000133.1:0-23423 GCA_045579865.1 Acutalibacteraceae bacterium | reverse complement strand
CAATTAGAATGGGTAATACCCTTAGTAAACCACGTAGAATCGGGGAATGCACAGGTAGAAGCATCAATTCTCTTATCGGGAGAAATATATTTACCCTTACCCTCTGCCACTCTGGCAGCGATGTAATCGGCGGGAAGAGGCTCGTAAACTGTGGATGTAGTAGCGCCGAAGGAAGCCTTTTCTACTGTAGCAAACTGGTCAGCCACAAGATCTCTTGACTCAGCAATAGCCGCTAACTGGAAGCCGTATTTTGCGATTACACCGACTTTTACCTGATCTTCTCTGAGCGACTCGAAGATAGTGTCAATTTCCTTCATTACAGTGTTATGATAATTTTTAACTTTAATAATGAGGTTCTTGTATGTTTCTCTCTTTTCACTGCCCTCTTCACCGAAAACATAGTTAAGAGCATTTTCGAAATCATCCTCACAAACCAGTGCCCAATAGCCCGGCCAGGTAAAGAATGTGGAAAGAGCAAGAGCAGATGTGACACCGTGTACGAGCTTGCCGTAAATTTCGGTTTCATTTAATTCAAAGCCCATTGCAGTTAATGTTTTAGCTGCAAGGTCCACGCTGGTTGTGATAAATGAATCCACTTCAAACCAACCGATTTCTTCAAAGTCTGCGAGCATTCTGTTTATGGCATTAACATCAAGTACAAACTTACCGCTGATGGGTTCGCTTATAATTTCACCGCCTGCGGCTACGCTTCCGTTAAAGCTTACACCGTGAATACTGTCATTACCGTATTTTTTAAGATAAGCCATAACTACAGATGTACCGAGGCATCTGGCTATAACTGAAACCTTTTCTGCACCGGTAATCTTTTTAACTGCTTCGACATATTCGTGAAATTCGTCTGCAGTTTTCATCGGATCCTGTCGCCAGTCGTAGAAGAAATGATAGTCGGCGTAATGATAATAGCCGCCCCTTAAAAGCTTTGCATCACGGGAAAGCTGGGTTTTAGTTACATCTGCCGTCAGCTGTGAAAGACCGCTGCCGTTCCAGTTTTCACCGTTCTCGTCATAACGTACTTCTGTGAAAAGCTCGCCTATTTCTTTTCCGAGTGCATCATAATAGCTGTCCCATTCATCATTGATGATACCGTCAATGAGGAAAGGCATAAGAACATTAACTAAAGATTCACCTAAAGCACCTTCTTCACTGCCACCGAGCATACTGAACATTTCACTGAACTGAAAGAGCTTTACTTTCTTTTCAGCATCATAAATAGGCTCGCCGTCACCGTAAATGGTAACTACGGGAATCGGGCTTCCGTCAACCTTATACTTTGCGGCACTGACAGGTGCTGCAAGAGCAAAGACAAGTGACAAAACCAGCAGAAGCGAAATGATTTTTTTCATAGCAATTACCTCTTTTACTTTAATATTCCTAAATATTTTATCATATTTTAAAAAATTTTCAAGGAAGAATGCAAATTTTTTTAGAATAATCATAATTTTTATCCTCTACAATTTTTAGTTTTTATGTTTACGGATGAGGAAATATATGTTATAGTAACCCTATCAAAAAGAAAGAGGAAGCAAAAATGGAAAATCTTATTAAAAGAAATACTCCCCTTGTTGCGGACTGCTTTACTCTCGAAACCGCAGAGAGAACCGACGGCAAGGACTACTACGAATATTACACTCTTGACAGCAAAATACATATAAAGGGTAACTGCAAGGTAAGTCAGGCTATGGGCTACTACGATTACCTGAAAAAATACTGCAGAGTGAACCTTTCCCACTGCGGAAACACCTCCTTTGAGGTCACTTCCGCTCCTCTGCCCGAGGGTAAAACAGAAAAGGTAATCGAGCAGAAAAAGAGAGCCTATCTCAACTACTGCACCTTCGGTTATTCTATGCGCTCCTGGCAGTGGGACAAGTGGGAAAAAGAGATCGACTTTATGGCTATGCACGGCATCAATATGCCTCTGACCGTAGTAGGCAACGAGGCGGTTATTTACTACACTCTCCGAGATTTCGGTCTGAGCGAAAAGGATGCTCTTTCCTTCGTTGCCGGTCCCTCCTATTACCCCTGGCAGATGATGACAAACCTCGACACCTTTATGTCAATTCCCGATGTTAAATTCATCGAAAAGAGATTAGAGCTCGGTAAAAAGATTATCGAAAGAGAGCTTGAGCTCGGTATGACACCCATTCAGCAGGGCTTTGCAGGTCACATTCCCTCTGCTCTTGCCGAAAAGGTAGGTGCAAAAGGTCTTCAGCAGCTTCCCACCTGGTGCGGTTTCCCCGGCACGGTACAGTTAGACCCTCTCGACGAGGCTTTCACAGTGGTAGGTACTGCCCTTTTAGAAAAGCAAAAGGAGCTTTTCGGTGCTCACGGTCTTTATGCCTGTGATCCCTTCCACGAAAACGAGCCTCCCGTGGACGGTGACGAATACCTTCACGATGTGGGGAAGACTATTTCAAAGATGTACACTGACTTTGACAAAGACAGCGTATGGATTATGCAGGGCTGGTCTCTCCGTGAGGAAATCGTTAAGGCTGTGGACAAGGACAGACTTCTGATTCTCGACCTTGATGCATCCAAGAGTGAAAAATTGAACGGCTTTATGGGTTATAGCTTCGTGGCGGGTACTCTTCACAACTTCGGTGACAGAAACTCTCTCCACGGCTCGGTAGAGCTTTTAGGTGAGAATATATACAAAAAGAGAAAGGAAACCTTCCCCAACTGCATAGGTACGGGTCTTTTCCCCGAAGGCTTTTTCCAGAATCCCCTCTACTATGAGCTTGCCTATTATATGCTGACGGAAAAGGATGAGGCTGACCTTGATGCTTTTCTTGATGATTATGCCGAAAGACGCTACGGAAGCGATGAGGCGTGTCTGAAAAAGGCTGTGCAACTCCTTAAGGAAAGCTGTTACCGTAGCACCTGCATCGGCAGAGAGACAAGCTCCATTATCGCCGCCCGTCCCTCCACCACTCACTACCACACAGCACCCAATGACCACGTAGAGCTTCGCTATGATAATAAGGTACTTTTCTCCGCTCTCAAGGAGCTTTTAAAGAGTGAAAAGACACATAAGGACGGGTATGAGTTCGACCTTTGCGATATTTTAAGACAGGTGCTTTCAAACAAAGCGAAAGAAGTTTACTTCGCTGTTATGAAGGCATTCAAAGAGAAAGATATGGCATCATTTAAGGAAAACACCGCTTTATTCAAAGAGATACTCCTTGATGTGGACTGTCTTCTTTCCACAAGAGATGAACTCACCCTCGACAGCCATGTAAGAGAAGCTATGGATAATGCCTGCTGTGAGGAGCATAAGGAGCTTTTCCGTCTTAATGAGGTCACACTTCTGACTATATGGGGTCCTCATACGGAAATAGAGCTTTTCGACTATGCCTGGAAGGAATGGGCAGGACTCATTAAGTACTACTATCTCCCCCGCTGGGAAATTTTCTTCGAAAGACTCGAAAAGGATTTCGACACTGACGGCTCTCATATTTCCGATACGGCATTTAACCACAATGAAAGAAACGACTATAATACCACCGATTTTCAGAAGGAAATGGAGAAATTTGAGTTTGAGTTCATTAAGAGTTATACCGTTAAACCTCTCCGTCACGCAGAGCGTGATACCTCTCCTTTCAGGCAAGGCTGTGAGAATACTGTCGAACTTACCAAGAATTTAACAGAAAAATACAGTTCTATCATATAATTTTTACCTTGACTTAAAGAGAGTAAAAATGATAAAATAAAGGCACAGTAAAAATATAAAACTTCCCGAGTGACTGACGGATAAATAGGGCAACCTATAGGGAGCCGGGAATTTATAAGCCGACCGTCTGGGCAGTTTTGTAAAAACAAAGCTGCCCTTTTATATTTTTTGTAATTAAACTATCTCTATTTCAAAGGAGCGTAAACTATGGAAAAATTCACAAAAGAATGGAACGGATTTATCGAAGGCAAATGGTGTGAGGAAATAAACGTAAGAGAGTTTATTCAGAAAAACTACCGTCCCTACATCGGTGATGAAAGCTTCCTCAAAGAGCCCACCGAAAAGACAAAGAGACTTTACGGTGCTTTAGAAGAAAAGCTCAGGGAAGAAAGAGAAAAGGGCGGAGTTATCGGTATCGACACAGGTACGGTTTCCTCTCTTACAAACTATCCTGCAGCTTATCTTCAGAAGGAAGATGAGCTCATCGTGGGTCTGCAGACAGGCGCCCCCCTCGTGAGAAGCGTTAACCCCTTCGGCGGTATCCGTATGGCAAGAAGTGCCTGCCGTGCTTACGGCTACGAGCTTTCAGAAAGAATCGAAAGAGAATTTTTATACAAGACTACCCACAATGACGGCGTTTTCAGAGTTTACACCGACTCTATGCGCGCTATGAGACACACAGGTATTCTCACCGGTCTTCCCGACGCTTACGGCCGTGGCAGAATCATCGGTGACTACCGCCGTATCGCTCTTTACGGTGTTGATGTGCTCATCGAAGAAAAAATCAAGGACAAAAAGGAACTCGGCAGAAAGCGTATGACAGAAGAAAACATCCGTCTTTCAGAAGAGCTCTTCAAACAGATTTCCTTCCTTGAAAAGCTCAAGGAAATGGCAGGTCTTTACGGCATCGACATTTCACGCCCCGCAAACAATGCTCAGGAAGCAATCCAGTGGCTCTATTTCGGCTATCTTGCCGCCAATAAGGAGCAGAACGGTGCCGCTATGTCTCTGGGCAGAACAGGTACCTTCATCGATATTTACATCGAAAGAGATATGAGAAACGGTCTCCTCGACGAAGAAGGCGCACAGGAGCTTATCGACCAGTTCGTTATGAAGCTCCGTATGATAAGACAGCTCCGCACCCCCGAATACAATGAGCTTTTCGGCGGTGACCCCATGTGGATTACCGAAGCCGTGGGCGGTATGGGTAAGGACGGCAGAACCCTCGTTACAAAGACAGCCTTCCGTTTCCTTCATACTCTTTATAACCTCGGCAGTGCTCCCGAGCCCAACCTCACTGTTTTGTGGTCAGAGAAATTACCCGAGGACTTCAAGCGCTACTGCGCCAAGGTTTCCATCGAAACCGACTCGATCCAGTACGAAAACGATGACATTATGCGTCCCGCTTACGGTGATGACTACGCTATCGCCTGCTGTGTAAGTGCTATGAAAATCGGTAAGCAGATGCAGTTCTTCGGCGCAAGATGTAACCTTCCCAAGGTTCTCCTTTTAGCTCTCAACGGCGGTAAGGAAGAAAAATACGGAATGGAAATCGGTCCCCAGATGGAAGCAGTTGAAGACAAGATTCTTAACTATGAGGAAGTGCGTAAGCGCCTCGATTACTACCTCAGCTGGCTTGCAGGCGAATATGTGGACACTATGAACGTCATCCACTTTATGCACGATAAATACGCTTACGAAAAAACTCAGCTCGCTCTCCACGACACAGATGTAGACCGTGTTATGGCCTTCGGTGTGGCAGGTCTTTCCGTAATCACAGACAGCCTTTCAGCTATCAAATATGCAAAGGTACGCCCTGTATTTGATGAAAGAGGCATAATCTGCGACTTCATCACTGAGGGTGATTTCCCCACCTACGGCAACGACGATGAGCGTGCAGACGAAATCGCAAAGGAGCTCCTCGACCGCTTCATTACCGAGCTTCGTAAAAATCCCACCTACAAAAACGCAACTCACACCCTCTCTGTTCTCACCATCACGAGTAACGTGGTTTACGGACAGAAGACAGGTTCTACTCCCGACGGCAGAAAAGCAGGCGAGCCCTTTGCTCCCGGTGCTAACCCCATGCATAACAGAGAAAAGAACGGCGCTTTAGCCTCTCTTAACTCAGTAGCAAAGCTCAAGTACGACTCCTGCCGTGATGGTATCTCAAACACCTTCTCCATCGTTCCCGACGCCCTCGGTAAGGACGACGAAGAAAGAAAGGATAATCTTGTTTCCATTCTCGACGGCTACTTCGTTCAGAAGGCTCACCACATCAATGTCAACGTTCTCGACAGACAGAAATTAGTCGATGCCACAGAAAATCCCGAGCTTTATCCCAACCTCACCATCCGTGTTTCAGGCTATGCCGTTAACTTCCACAAGCTCTCCAAACAGCAGCAGAAGGAAGTTATCAGCCGTACCTTCCACGAAAGATTTTAAACTATGAAGGGTTATGTTCACTCCCTCCAATCTATGGGCACTGTGGACGGTCCCGGTGTAAGGGCGGTCCTTTTTACCGAAGGCTGTCCCCTGCGCTGTGCCTACTGCCACAACCCCGACACCTGGGAAATGAAAGAGGAAAACCTCGTCTCTGCCGAAGACATGGCAGAAAAGATTATACGCCTTTATCCTTATATAAAGAATGGCGGTGTTACCTTTTCGGGAGGCGAGCCCTGTATGCAGTCGGACTTTCTTTATGAAGTGGCACTTCTGCTGAAAGAAAAGAATCTTCACATCGCACTGGACACCTCAGGATGTATCCTCGACGAAAGCACGAAAAAACTGCTTACTGTCACGGATATGGTGCTTTTAGATGTTAAAATGACGAGCGAGGAGGACTACGCAAGGTACATTGGCGGCAGTTTAGGCAAGACTATGGATTTCCTCGGCTACCTCGAAGAAAAGGGTATTGAAACTTGGATAAGACACGTGGTAATCCCCAGTATCAATGACACTGAGGAAGACATCATAAAGCTTAAAGAAATTCTTTCGCCTTACACCTGCATTACGAAAACAGAGCTTCTCCCCTTCCGCACTCTGTGTCTGGAAAAGTATGAAAATATGGGAATAGAGTTTCCTTTGAAAAACACACCGCAGATGGACAGAGAAAAGCTGAAGGAGCTTCAGAAAAAGGCAGAATAAAATAACTACGGGCAGACTCAAAAAAGAGTCTGCTCTCTTTTTTTGAATTAAGCACAAACCTTGACGAAAACACAGACAATATGGTATACTGTAAAAGATTATAGAATGGTGTAAAGTTGCCATTTGAACGGAGTGATAAAATTATGCGTATTCTTATGAGAGCACAGATGCAGCACGACAAAGCCTTTGCCCCCAATGATGTTCTGCTTAAAAACCTTATGGGCGGAAATATCGGAAACTGGCTATATCAGTTCAGTCTTTTCAGAGCTTTGATGATTGACGAAAATACTACGATTGATATTTTCAATCCCACCAAGCAGACCGTTGACGAAGAGTTCATCGAAAAGGTCAATTCCGAATATGATGTTTTCGTTCTTCCCCTGGCAAATGCCTTCAAAATGAGCTTCATAAAGGAGATGAAAAATCTCACAACACTCCTGAAGGGTCTTACCATTCCCTGTGTAGTACCCGGTGTGGGCATTCAGGCCAAAACAGGCGTGAATTTCGCAGAAAAATACGAATACATCGATGAGTCAAAGGAATTTATCAAGGCTATCCTGAACAAAAGCAATATCATAGGTGTGCGCGGTGAGGCTACAGGCGAATTTTTCAAAGCATTGGGCTTTAAGGAGGAAGAGGACTTCACCGTTATCGGCTGTCCTTCTCTTTACACCTTCGGTCTTCATCTGCCTGAGGTAAAGCCGCTCGACTACAGCGAAGGCTCAAAGCTCCTTTTCTCCTCGAAGGTAGAACACGAAAACAAGGCCATCGCCGCTACTCTTAAAAGTCTCACGTCACAGCACCCGAACTACTATTACGCTCCTCAGAGACTTCAGGATATGCTCACCTGCTTTTACGGAAACGACTACCGTGTAAAATCCGGCAAAAAGCAGAAGGTTCGCTTCTTTGACAGGGATAAAGCAGTTATATTCACCAGCCCCTACCAATGGATTAACTTCGCTCACGAAAACATAGATTTCTCCATCGGCACACGCCTTCACGGTAATGTGGCGGCAGTTCTGGGCGGTGTTCCCTCCTTCATTATGGCTACGGACCAGAGAGTAAGTGAGCTTGCCGCTTACCATAACATCGCCTGTGTACCCGTAAATACCGTAACACCTGAAACAAGGCTTACAGACATTATCGAAAAGAATGATTTCACCCTCGTCCATATAGGTCATGAAGAACGCTTCAACCACTTCGTAGATTTCCTCGAAAAGAATAATCTTCAGACAGTTTACAGTGCCGACAGAAGTGTGAAAAAGGTTTATTTCGACTCAGTTCTCGAATCCCTCGACTTTTCAGATAACCTTTTCGCCTTCGGTGCCGTTCCCGTAGAGGAAAAACTCGAAAGAGTACAGAAGGTAGCCTCCTTCTATGCTGACAAGGCTCTGTCTCTCCAGGATAAGCTGGATGCAGAAAAAGAAATGCATAAAAATATGTATCTCAATAAAACTCTCAGACAGACTGTCGGCGACACTCTTAAAACCAAGGGCTTCAAGGGTCTTTTCGAATAATTTCACAACGGAGGAAGTTTAAATGACTTTTTTATCTCTGGGATTTTTCGCTTTCCTTCTGGCGGGTATAATCCTGTTTTTTGCCTGTCCCCTTAAGTACAGATGGACAGTGCTTTTAGCCATAAGCGTAGCCTTTTACGCCATCAGCGGAGTGGAGTTTCTTCCCTTTATTCTCCTTTCTACTCTTACCGTCTATCTTGCCACAGTAAAAATAGGTAAAAACTGGGCAAAGCAGGATGAGGAGCTGAAAAGTGAAAATCTTGACCGCGAAGGCAAAAAGGAAATCAGAAACAGATACAAGGCAATCAATAAAAAATATCTCGTGCTGGCACTGATTATCAATATTGGTATTCTCTGCGCCGTCAAGGCAGGCAGATACTTCATCGCTCCTCTGAATATGCTTCTCTCCTCTGCAGGCACGGAAGCAAGACTTACGGCTGAAATGCTGATAGTGCCTCTCGGTATTTCCTACTATACCTTCTCTGTCGTCGGCTATCTCCTCGATGTTTACTGGAAAAGATACGAATATGAAAAGAATTACTTCCGTGTACTTCTTTTCGCCATTTATTTCCCCCATATTCTTCAGGGTCCTATCGCAAGATATAACAAGCTCGGCAACGAATTCAAAAAGGAGCTCCCCTTCGATATGCAGAACGTCATATACGGCATTCAGCTTATGCTGTGGGGCTACTTCAAAAAGCTCGTTATCGCCGACAGACTGAATATTTTCCTCGGCAGTGCCTTCGAGCATCCCGAAAACCACGGCTGGTTCTACATAATCACTATGGTCTTTGATGTGTTTTATATTTACGCTGATTTCTCGGGCTGTGTGGATATCGCTCGCGGCGCCTCGAAAATATTCGGTATCGACCTGGAGCTTAACTTCTCACGCCCCTTCCTTTCAAAGGATATTTCCGAATTCTGGCGCAGATGGCATATGAGCCTCAACGGCTGGTTCAAGGATTATGTTTTCTATCCCCTTTCAGCCTCACGCCCTGTCAAATCCTTCGGCAAGACCCTCAAAAAAGTTAACGCTCCCAAAGAGCTTGTCCGTATTCTTTTAGCTATCATACCCGTTATCGTTATATGGGTGCTTACGGGTCTGTGGCACGGAACGGGCGAAACCTATCTCGCCTGGGGTATGTACTATGCGGTGATTATGTCTCTTTCCACCGCATTTTCAGGTAATTTTCAGAATCTCCTTAAAAAGCTTAACATAAAGACAGATACAGTCAGCTGGAGCTTCATCAGAATGGCTAAGGTCTTTACTATGTTTATGGGCGGCAGACTCATCGTATCTGCAGGCGGACTCGATAACAGTCTTTATATTCTCAAATCTATGCTCATGAGTCCCAATCCCTGGATTTTCACCAACGGCACCTTCTGGAAGCTGTCGGCACTGGACACAAAGAATATGCTCATCACTGTTCTCGCTCTCGGCTTACTCATTACCGTAGATATTATTCAGGAAAAGCTGGATGGTAAAAGTCTGCGCGAAAGAATATCCGAGGAAAATATGTTCACGGGCATTATCCTTACTGCGGCACTTACTGCGGCAATATTTATCTTCGGCATTTACGGTGCCGAATACGATGCCTCATCCTTCGTTTATATGGCATATTAGGGTGACGAGTATAATCCGAACCCGCCCAACAGCGTGAATTTTCGCGGCTTTTCGGCATTTCGGATTTGAAAGGCGCGAGCCTGTCGGCACCCTCAACATCCAAAAATCCTGCAAAAATTCGCACCGTTGGGTCTATGATTTTTTTCGTCAGCGGATTTTTGGCAAGACAAGGCACAAAACACAGTAAATCCTCGCGGATTTACGAGTATTTTAACGAAGTATTGGCGGAAATCCGCCCGCAAAAAAACGGGTTCGGATTATACCCGCCACCCTAAGGAGGCATAGAAATGAAAAACAGAAAGAATCTGAAAGCACTGCTTTCGTTAATCATTACATTTATTCTTGTTGTCTGCATCCTTGTACCCGCAGGGGTAGTTTTGCAGGATAAGTTTTCCACCAATAAATTTCTCGACAGACAGAATATTCAGGAGTTTTATTCCCTGCCGAAAAATTCCGTGGACCTTTTATGTATCGGAAGCAGTCAGGTTATGAACGGCTTCGTAGCGGGCGAGATTTACGGAAAGCACGGCATAACAGCCTACGGTCTCGGCACCTGCTCACAGCCCGTTTTTGCGGCCTATCACTGGCTTTTAGAGGCTGAGAAGTATCAGAGTCCGAAAATGCTTCTGCTGGAAGTAAGCCGCCTTTACGGAAACAATGTACATAACAACTACGTAAAGGCCTTCACGGAAATGAAAAACACCTCCCCCATAAAGTTTAAAGCCCTTTCGGGACTCGACCTGACGGCAGAGGAATTCCTCACCTTCTATTCCGATGTTTTCGCCTTCCACAGCCGTTTCACGGAGCTCTCAAAGGATGACTACACTTATCTTTTCGGAGGTAACAAGCAGACCTATCTCGGTGCGGCACTGAGCGAAAGACTTTTCGAGGATTATGAGCTCAATGAAGAGGACTTCTCCTTCGAGGAGGGCTCCTCCGCTGCTGAATTCAACGACAAAGAAAACTTAGAATACTTCGAAAAGATAGTTTCCTACTGTAAAGAAAAGGGCATCGAGCTTGTTCTTTTCAAAACCACCAAGGAGGACTGGACAGCCGCCCATCACTCAGGTATAAAGGAACTGGCTGACAAGCACGGTCTCGATTTCATCGACCTTAATTTACAGGAAACAGTAAAAGAAATCGGCTTTGACTTCGAAGCAGACTTCATCGACCCTGAGCATTATAACTATTACGGTGCAGTGAAGGCTACCGACTACATCGGCAATTTCATCACAGAAAACTACGACCTTCCCGACCGCAGAGAGGGTGAGGGATATAACGAGGCCTACGGTGAAAAATACAAGGAATACTGTCACGCCGTAAAAAATATCAGACTCGGCAACAGCGAAACCATAGATGAGGTTATAAAGTATCTCCACGACGACCAATATACCGTATCTATCGCAAAAAGAGGACCTGCCGACCTTACGGATAAGCAGGTAGAAGTTCTTCAGGATTTAGGCTTTACCTGTGATTTTCAGGGGCATCTTAACTCTGTCTTCGTAAAGCATAACGGTAAGGTTATCGTCAACGAGGCATCAGATGAAAAGCTCTTCCTTAAGGGTACTGCAGGCAGTAATTTTTATTATGTGGTAGCCTCGGGCGGTCAGGTTACGGCTAAGGCTGAAAATGCCGCTGTGAAAATCGACGATGCAGACGGCATTTCCGTTTCCGTATTTGACAATGCAAGTAAGAGAGCCATACTCGAGTTTACTTATGTGACCGAATAAAAAAGCAAATAATTATCCCCACAGAAATGTAAAAGACTTCTGTGGGGATTTAGTTATTAAAAGCAGATGCTGCAGGGCTTTCTGCCGAAAAGCTCCGCCGTTTCCAGATCGGTCTCAAAGGCTCTTTTTCCTGCACAGTAGATATCGCTGTGGTATTTTTCACCTGACGGAGCAACAAACACTTTTTCCTTCTCCTCTTTTTCGGATTCAGCGTTTTCAGGCTTCACCATCTGATAAAGAAGCTCGCCGTCACTGTTTATAACGAAGGCATCTCCGCCGATTTCTGAAAGATTATATTCACCCTTCGGAGAGATAAAATAAAGATCGTCTTTGTTATGAAGCTCAGCCTTTCCGATTTTAAATATACCTGCCTCCAGAATCGCCTGCATCACTGTCTCGTCATCTTTTCTCTCACAGTAGACATCGATATTATGCTGCTCATATCCGAAGTGCATAACAGAGGAATCGGGTCTGATATTTTTATATAGAAGATAAGATAAAAACAAATTACATACCAATGAGAAAACAAATATAAAGTTAAATAATATTCCCTTTGTTTTTTTCATGCTATGCTTCCTCCACTTTGGTAAAAATAAAAAAGTGCGCCATTGAGACGCACCGAAAAATGCATCTCATTTGTTGCGACACAAAACCCGCTACTTGACAAAGAAATAGCAAAGTAAAGAGATACACTTTTACCAAAGTGTTCCCTTTGTCAAGATAATTATGGGGTTTTGTATCGCAAGAATAATTTACCACAAATTGAAAGAAAAATCAATATTTAAAGCAAAAGAAATTGAACAGGGATAATACCAATATCTACCGATTTACATAGTCTTATCTGTGAACGACGAATCAACCCTGATATTTTCATAAATAAAGCAGGATAGAAGTAATTTACTTACCAATGAGGTAATAAAATATGCTCCTTTACTCTTTTCATATTATGATTTCTCCACTTTGGTAAAAATAAAAAAGTGCGCCATTGAGACGCACCGAAAAATGCATCTCAAAGCCGCTACGCCTAAGTCAATACTATCCCACAAAAGGTAATATAAGACCGAGACACACTTTTACCAATAGTGTGCCTTTGTGGTTAAAAGATATTAACTTAGAACGTAGCAAGAATAATTTACCACAAATTTAGAGAAAAATCAATATTTAAAGCAAAAGAATTATCAGCGGATAATATCCGCCCCTACGCATTTATTAGTTTCTATGAATAATCTCTCAGTATGTCATTTTGAGCGGAGCGAAAAATCTTTTAATGCTTGCTCTGCAAAGATCTTTCACATTCGTTCAAGATGACGTTTCAGGGAAGCATCGCATAATCTGACGGACGACCGATGGTCGCCCCTACGAGTTACAATAGCACCGAAGGTGCCACATCGCAGCCTCCCCTGAAAGCGGGACGTGGATTTGCCGAGGGCAAAGACGGAGGGGGTGTATAAAAAATAGGCGGGATGAGTCATCCCGCCCTACATTATTTATTTTGTGAATCAGGCGGACTGGCATTTTTTCATTCCCGAAGCCTTACCCGCCCGTTTATCGTTTTGCGTTTATCGTTTAGCACTTAAATTTGGCGGTGTGTCATTCGTTATTTCACGAAATCTTACACGCGATTGCGAATTGCGAATTCCGAATTGGATTTATCTGTCTCTGTCGAACTGATCCATACCTGTGAACTTTCTGCCCCAGGCATTTGCCCAGCCTTCGCAGTAAAGCTTACCGTAAGCGATGTTATTCTTCTTTCTGTAGCCTGCGAAGCAGTTACACCAGATAACAGAGGGAAGTGCGATAACGATATAGTAAAGAGGTCCTAACACAAGGCACTGCCAGGTGTGACCGTATTCGTGAATTCTCACGTCGTGAGTCCACTTTTTATTTTTATGCTGATCCTTCATAAAGATGAAAAGACCCATTGAAAGACCGCCTGCATTCCAGGGCATATAAACTATTCTGGCATAGCCGAAATGCTGCCAGCGGTAACCCTTTATCTTGACGAAATAAAGGTACATAAGACCGCCAACGATGTTTACGGGAAGACCCCATGTCCACTGCACGAGATAGAAAAGGAAGGCTTTAAGGCTCTTTTTCCAACCGTTAGCTTCGGGGATAGGCTCCTTCTGGTCAAGCTCGAGAATTAATTCTTTTTTCATTATTCTGCCTCCTTAATTTCTGCGTCTTTTTTACCTGCTCTGATTGCAGCCATTTCAGCTTCTTTTTCAAGAAGAATAGCATATTCACCGTCTTCATTTGCTTCTACTGTATGAGCTTCACCGTCATTATTCTGACCAAGCCAGGTTTTTTCATACTTCTGGCCTGTAAGCTGCTCAACGGTTTTAATCTGCTCAGCAGTAAGAGTAACATTACCGTATCTGTGCTTTGTAGCAATTGCTGCACAAATCATTCTGTGCTCAGACTTATTCATCTTGAACCTATGAAGAAGGAAGAGCGAGATAAGAGCAAGAGCAATGGGGATAATAGCAACACACAGACGTACACCTAAAAGTGCACTGTCAGGCTGATGGTAAAGTAAGCCTGTGGTTTTTTCATATTCAGTAACCTCACTGCCGGTTACGAGACCGAAGCGACCGAGAATAATCAGCACCAGACTCTGAACTGTAGTTGATACACATGTCTTGATAAGGGTATTGAATGTACCGATAACGCCCTCACGTCTTCTGCCTGTGATTGCCTCGTCAATGTCTGAAATATCAGGGAAAATGTTTGTAGCGGCATAGCCTATACCTGATTTACCGAAGGGATAGCACACAGCAGAAAGCATAAGAAGGACAGTCCATATAAATGAACCGCTGTTTTCGTCGGTGGGATTCATAAACAAGCACAAAGCAAAGCCTATAAGCATAAGCGGTGTAACAACATTGGCACACTTTTTCTTACCGTGCTTCATTGTCAGAGCGTAGTTGAAGGGGAAGGCCGAAGCCTCAAACACACCTTCAATAGTGGTGAAAAGACCGTAAATTTTAATAAGACGTGCGATATATCTTATGTAAAATACAAGCGATGAACGGTAGAAGTTACATGCGGTGTTATAGAAAAGGCTCATAACAAAATACTGTCTGAATGCCTTATTCTTAACAACGAGTGCATACTCCGATAAGAAGTATTTGAAGTCAAACTTTTCAAGCACCATATCAAGAGAGGGCTTTTCTCTCGTTTTTCTGAAGGTGTGTGTAAGACAGACAGCATATACAAGAGCAAGAATGATACCCACAAGAAGCATGGGGAATTCTGCACCGCTTTCAGGATCGCTGAAGCCGAACACAGCGAGAATACCCATAGCAAGGAAGAAGGAAGGGAACATACCGAAGGAGTTGAAAATATATCCTACGGAGTTATACTGTGTTCTCAAATCGTAATCGGGTGCCAGCTCGGGAAGCATTGCAACGTGGGGAACGTCAACAAAGGAGTATGTCGTTTTATAAAGCAAATACACGGCTGTAAAATAAACGATAGCCTGAGTGGGTCTCGCAGCGCCGTCAATGCCGTAGGAGTTCCACAGTAATGCGAAGCTGACTGCGTAAAGAGGCATAGCCCAGAGAATATAGCGTCTGTGTCTGCCGTATTTTGAACGGGTTCTGTCGGTTATAATACCTATAAACGGGTCAATAACTGCATCCCATATACCTGCAATAAATGTAACGATTGCAGCCTGTTCGGGCTTAAGATTTACAACGCCAGTCAGAAAGAGGGTGAAATAAAGACTGATAACATAGCCTGAGCCTGACGTTGTGATGTTTGCGCTGCTGTAGTTAATCATAGGGACAACATCTTTTTTGAAGGTACCCTTGACACCCAGCAGCTTAAGGATTTTTTGTTCCATTTTATCACTCCTGTTTTTATACGTAATGTATATACTTTAACATTTTACTAAAGTAAAGTCAAGGAAAACGGGGACTTTTCCCTTAATATTTCAGTTTTTATAATAATCTTTAAGTCTTTCATATTCCTCGTCGGATATTTCAACCGTTCCGCCGTGCTTGAAACCGTAAGGGAAGGAGAAGCTCTCCTTAGCCATAGTGAAATTACTGTCGCCGGGAGCAGGTGAAACAAAGGGCACATAACCCATTTTCGGCTTTTCACAGCCGAAGAAATCTATCATCAGACACCATCTGCCGTCGGGAAGAACGATGGTTGTGGGTGCCTCGTAGGCCCAGGCATTACCGAGAGACGCCATATATTCTTCGAAAGCCTTATCGTGCTCCCAGGGTCCCTCAAGACTTTTTGAGGTAGCGTGCATATTCGACCCCGGATGGTCCGCTTTTTTATAAAACATATGATAGGTGTCACCGATTTTTCGGATATGTGTATCGAGAATTTCACTCTCTTGGGTAAAGAACATTTCGGGAGCGGTAAAAGTTTCAAAGTCCTTTGTTTTTGAACAGAAAATGGACATATGGGAATAGTCATCCTCTTTTACTGTAGAGCCCCAATGAATGAGATACTCCCCTTTTTCTTCGTCAACAAATACCTCAGGTGCCCACATACATCCGAAATTTTCCGTACCGATGGGCAGAAGGGTTTCCTCGGAGAAATTAATCAAATCATCTGTTCTCCACATACGAAGGCATTTACTGCCCGTTCTGTTTACTATCTTCCAGTTTACCTGATAGTTTTCGTCCATACGGTCTACTATAAGCTCATCGGTAGTGAGAATGGCAAAGGAGCCATCCAGAAGGCGGACTATTTCTATGTCTCTGCATCCCTTGAACCCTTTAGTAGCGGTAAGAATGGGATTTCCGCCGTTAAGCTGTTCCCAGTTGAAGCCGTCTTTACTTACGGCAAAATATACCTGTTCTCCGTCAGGAGTGAGCTTTTCTTTAAAGTGAGTGAATAAATAAGGCATAATGTTTTCTCCTTTTCTTTTATCCTGAATATTATAACATCACGAAAAAGTCTTTTCAAGAAAATAGTGAAAGAATATTGAAAAATAATTTTACTTGTTGTAAAATAAATTATATTTTTAAAAAAGGAGAAATAACTATGCTTGAATATACGGATTTTGACCAAAACGGCGAAAGACTCGTCTGTGAAATGGGAAAAAAGCACCCTGAAATGTATCTTACCATTAAAGTAAAGAAATTTACTGAGGGTGAAACAATAACTGTAGAGGACAGCGAAAATGAAACGGCTTTTCTCATCCTTAAGGGTGAAGCAGAAATCTGCTGGCAGGACAGAAAAGAAAAGATGGTACGCAGCGGTCCTTTCGAAAAAACTCCCTACTGTCTTCACGTGCCCCGTAATGTAAAAGTAGAAATCACCGCCAAGGAAGGCACGGAAATTCTTATCGAGCAGACAGATAACGAAAACGACTTTGCTCCCGTATTTTATAAGCCCGAGGACATTCTTTACCAGGAATTCGGCAAGGGTCAGTGGGGCGGCACAGGTCACAGAATCTGCTCCACCGTATTCGACTATGACAATGCCCCCTATTCAAATATGGTACTCGGTGAGGTATTCAATCAGCCCGGCAAATGGTCAAGCTATCCTCCCCACCATCATCCTCAGCCCGAGGTTTACTACTATCAGTTCGACAAGCCCCAGGGCTTCGGTGCCTGCTTCGTAGGTGATAATGTATATAAGAGTATTGACGGCTCTGCATCCTACATAACTGACGGAAATGACCATCATCAGGTAGTCGCTCCAGGATATGAGATGTGCTATGTATGGATGATAAGACACCTGAAGGATGACCCCTGGTATAAGACTACACGCTTTTATGCCAAGGAGCACGAGTGGCTGACGAGAGAGTAATCTGAATTCAGAATGCAGAGTGCAGAACGCAGAGAACCCCTCCGTCACACTCCGTGTGCACCTTTCCCTCCGGGAGACTGGCACCCTTTTGTATGCGCTGCAGACATTTTCCCAAACAGGGGAATTACCTCTCAGTGGAGGCTCTGCGATGTGACACCTTCGGTGCTATTATATTGGGCAGGGAAATCTTCGAAAAATAACAAGTAATATTCCGCACCGTAAAGTTTGCAAATGAATAAATGGACAGAAAACACAGAGACAAATCTCTGTGTTTTTTTATTATATTCTAAAAAAACAGCGGTGTATCACTTGCCGTTTCCCGAAGCCTCTCACTCAATTCCGAATTTCGCATTCCGAATTTCGCATTCCGAATTTCGCATTGACATATTCCGTGCTTTTTCTCTCTGTACTTTAACTATAATGTCAAAAGGTATAGTTAAAACACATCTGCCAGAAAGGAAAAGCATTATGAATAAAGTTAAAGATAAATCAGCAGAAGAAGAATATTACTATTGGGATTTACCCGAAGAAAGGGAATCCTCCGTGAAAATACCCTTTAGCGTCAAAATGCTTCTATTTCTCCTGGCAGGAATGGGCTTCGGCTGCTTCGACGGATTCGAAGGTATTTCACCTTTTTCGACGGCTTTCCTGTCAGCTGTCCCCTACGCCTTCTGTCTGCCTGCTTTTATAGGCAGTGTTCTCGGCTGTCTGGTTACAGTGAAGGGTGTGGCAGTACTGAAATACATAGGTGCCTCAATGATAATCTGTCTTTTCAGGCTGATTATGAATAAACGCATCGGTGAAAAAGAACGCTCCTTCATCGGTGCCGTGGTCGCCTTCTGCTCTCTTTTTCTTTCGGGGCTTATTTTTCTGTGGTTTGAAGAAGTGGCTCTCTTACCGATGCTCGTGCTTATAGCAGAAAGCATTATGACACTTTTTGCATCAGTAATTTTCATAAAAGCATTTAACCTACCCTTTTATAAAGGCAGTTTAGAAATTTTCACGGGGAAGGATATTTTTTCTCTTACTGTAAGTGTCGGCATTACCCTTATGTGTTTTTGCAGTATCAGCTTACAGGGGCTTTCGCCGGGCAGAATTTTTACACTCGTGCTTCTGATGTTTCTCTGCCTTTTCAAGGGTGCAGGAGTTTCTGTGGCGGCAGGTGCGCTGACAGGTGCATTTTTATCTCTCGCACCGGGAGGAGAAAAGCTGTTTCCCGCCTTCGTTATGGCATCGCTGGCGGGAGGCTTTCTCTGTGAATCGGGACAAACCCTCCTATCTTTAGCCTTTACGGGAACCTTCTTTTTGCTTTCACTTTTCTGCTGTGACCTCAGCGAGGGATGGCTCAGTCTTATTGAGCCTGTAATAGCCTGCGGTATTTTTCTTCTCATCCCTGCAGACAAAATCAGCCTGATAGAGGATTATCTTAATAAGCTCATATCCCGACGCAGAAATTCCGATGATTTTGCCCTTACCGAAACGCTGAAAACAGCCTCAGTAAATATGGAGGCTGTGGCGGTTATAGTAGACGATGTGAGCAGAAAGCTCGACAAAATAATAAATCCCGAGGTTAACCGTCTTTTCTCTCTGCTTCAGCAAAGGGTATGCGATAAATGCGAAAAGAAATCACCTTGCTGGAACAAAAATTTCGACAGCACTGCCTCAGATATACTCCGTATTATGGGCGTGGAAAAGACAGGTCAGGGCAGAATAGGTCTTTCTGTCACCTGCCCCCGCTATGACCTTCTCTGCAGTTCTCTCTCCGCTTCCTTCCCTTCATACAGTAATGCTATCGCCACCAAAAACAAAATCACGGAAATGCGCCGTATTCTAACTGACCAGTTTTCGGGAATGAGCGACTTTCTTTATGATCTGTCAGAAAACATTTCTCAGAGCAGGACAAGAGACAAGGGTAAATCCGCTTATTTGAAAACGGCTCTGCGTGACAGCGGAATCCCTGCCGAAAGACTGGACTGCTATTATTTTAAAGGCAGAGTTACGGTAGAGATTCTTCTCTCCCCGGACGACAGTAAATACATAAAAAAGATACGCCCTCTCATCGAATTCATCACTAAGCGCCGATTTGAAGAGCCTGAAACCGAAACCTCCGCCGCCTCGCTCTTTCTCCATTACAAAGAAAAAGCCGCTTACACAGTAAAAAGCGGATATTCACAGCGGTCAATGAAAGCAGGTAATATGTGCGGTGATACGGTGGGAATTTTCACCTCAGACTGCGGATTTTATAATTTTCTCATAAGCGATGGTATGGGTACGGGCTCGAGAGCCGCCATTGACAGCAATCTTGCCTCATCAGTCATAGAAAAGCTCATATGCTCATCATTTTCCTTCGAAAGTGCCTGTAAAACAGTGAACAATGCACTTATAATGAAATCTACCGATGAATCAATCGCAACGGTGGATGCTGTGCAGATTAACCCCTACAACTGCGAAGCGCTTTTTTATAAAGCGGGCGGTACCGTCAGCTTCATCCGACGTGGAGATTCCGTCACAGTTATGGAAAAAGCCTCTCTGCCTTTAGGAATAATAAGGAACGTACCTCTCGCCCGTGAAGAAAGAAAACTAAAAAAGGGAGACATCGTGCTTTTGCTTTCCGATGGAGTTACAAACAGTGACTGCGGATGGATAAACGATGAGCTTTTAGCCTGGAGTAAAAGCGATATGCAGTCTCTGGCTTGTCACATCGCCTCTCTGGCGGCACTGAGAAGCGAAAGCTCCACCAGAGACGATATTACCGTAGTAGCACTGAAAATAGAAAAAGCAGAATAGTTTTAATTATTGACAAATTATTAATAACAGTATATAATATAAATACAAATTAAAAGGAGGAAAATATTATGACTGACGAAAGAAACACAGCAATCGGCTCAGTTCCCGAACCCGATTGGTCATTCCCTATGTTCTGGGAGGATATAACTTTTATTCTTCAGAGAATTCTCGAATTCATCAAATCTTTTTTTGACTAATTAGTAAAACCGTCTCCCGTGATTTAAGGTCACGGGAGATTTTTTACCTCTCCGTCACGCAAAGCGTGCCACCTCTCCTTTCAGGAGAGGCTTACTAAACCTCAACGTTAACAAAATCAGTCCGCCAAAGCTATCTGACTTGGCGGACTGTTACTTTATATTACATTGAGCCTAATCCGCGATTGCGAATTGCGAATTGCGAATTAATTACACGCTCCAGACTACGTTTTCATTCTGAGCAAACGCTTCAGCGGCTGTGGTGTCATAATATTCAACCTCATTATAACACTTCATGCCGGTACCTGAAGGAAGAAGCTTACCGATGATAACGTTTTCTTTAAGACCGAGAAGCGGGTCAACCTTACCCTTGATAGCGGCATCGGTGAGAACTCTGGTAGTTTCCTGGAAGGATGCAGCTGAAAGGAAGGAGTCTGTAGCAAGAGAAGCTTTGGTGATACCCATAAGAACGGGTGAACAGGTAGCTGTCTGAAGCTCTTCGCCTGTTTCTTCCATCTTTGCTCTTACAGCGTTATTGGCATCACGGAATTCTTTCTTATCAATTACGGAATTGGGAAGAAGAGTAGTATCACCTGCATCCTCAACCTTAACCTTTCTCATCATCTGACGTGCGATAACCTCGATGTGCTTATCGTTGATATCAACACCCTGGGTACGGTAAGTAAGCTGTACCTGGCTGATGAGGTAGTCGTGAACTGCATTTACGCCGAGAACGTTGAGCACATCTCTGGGATCGATGGAACCTTCAGTGATGGTTTCACCCTTCTTAACGAACTGACCCTCAGAAACTCTTGCTCTGGAACCGAAGGTAAGGAAGTATTCCTTTCTTTCGCCTGTTTCTTCATTGGTAACAACGATGTGAGGATTCTTCTTGATAGTTTCGAAGGATACAACACCGTCGATTTCTGAAAGCATAGCGAGTGTTTTGGGCTTTCTGGCTTCGAAAAGCTCTTCAACACGGGGAAGACCCTGTGTGATGTCGGCGCCGGAAGCAACACCACCGGTATGGAAGGTTCTCATGGTAAGCTGTGTACCGGGTTCACCGATTGACTGAGCAGCGATGATACCGACTGCTTCACCGACAGTAACAGGAAGACCTGATGCAAGGTTTGCACCGTAGCACTTGATACAAGCGCCATGGTCAGAGTTACAAGTGAGAAGTGAGCGGATTTTGATTCTGCGGATAGCAGATGCGTCTTCCTTGCTCATACCTTCATCCATAGCCTTATTCATCTTAGCAGTGAGGTAAGCGTCAACCTTTTCAGCCTCTGCTTCACTCATCATATGGTCATTTGAGCAGATAACCTCGCCTGTTTCTTCATCAATGAGAGCATCGAGAAGATAACGGCCCTTAAGTCTTTCAGAAAGACTTTCAAGGATACGGTTACCGTCCATGATATCGTAAACTTCGAGACCGTCTGTGCATCCGCAGTCCTCTTCACGGATGATAACATCCTGAGAAACGTCAACAAGACGACGGGTAAGGTAACCTGAGTCAGCGGTACGAAGAGCGGTATCGGCAAGACCTTTACGGGCACCACGTGAGGAAATGAAGTATTCCTGTACGTTAAGACCCTCTCGGTAGTTAGCACGAATGGGAACTTCGATGGTTTTACCTGCGGTGTTAGCGATAAGACCACGCATACCTGCGAGCTGACGAAGCTGTGAGTTAGAGCCTCGGGCACCTGAGTCAAGCATCATCCAGATGGGGTTCGTAGCTTCGAAGGAGCCTGTAAGAGCATCAGCTACACGGTTTGTACAGATGTCCCAAGCCTTGAGAACCTTGCTTGAACGGTCCTGATTTGAGAGAAGACCTCTGTTATACTTTCTGTTGATTTCGTCAACGATTTCTTCAGTTTCGTTAAGAATATCCTTTTTGGTTGCGGGAATGGTAGCATCACATACAGCAACAGTGATACCGCTTCGTGTAGAATACTTGAAGCCCTGATTCTTGACATTGTCGAGAACCTCTGCTGTCTTTGCAGTGCCGTGTACCTGAATACATCTGGCGATGATTTTGCCGAGGAGCTTTTTATTTACGAGACCTTCAACCTCAAGGCGGAACATATTTTCGGGATCATTTCTGTCAATAAAGCCGAGATCCTGAGGAACGGGCTCATTGAAGATAATCTTACCAAGGGTGGTATCGATAATCTTTGATACTATTTCGCCTTTATATTCCTTGGTCATTCTTACCTTGATTTTTGCGTGGAGGTCGATAACGCCTGAGTCGTAAGCGAGTCTTGCCTCGTTAACATCTCTGAATACCTTGCCTTCACCCTTTGCACCGGGAAGCTCGAGAGTCATATAGTATGAGCCGAGAACCATGTCCTGTGTGGGAACTGCAACAGGTTTACCGTCAGAGGGCTTGAGAAGGTTGTTTGCAGCGAGCATAAGGAAACGTGCTTCAGCCTGTGCTTCTGCAGAAAGAGGTACGTGAACAGCCATCTGGTCACCGTCGAAGTCGGCGTTGAAAGCGGTACATACGAGAGGATGAAGCTTGATAGCCTTACCTTCTACGAGTACGGGCTCGAATGCCTGAATACCGAGACGGTGAAGTGTGGGAGCACGGTTAAGCATTACGGGGTGGTCCTTGATAACTACTTCGAGAGCATCCCATACGCATTTTTCCTGTCTGTCAACAGTCTTTCTTGCTGTTTTGATATGTGCGGCAACACCTGTTTCAACAAGTCTCTTCATAACGAAGGGCTTGAAGAGCTCAAGTGCCATTTCCTTGGGAAGACCGCACTGATAAATCTTGAGTGCGGGACCTACAACGATAACCGAACGTCCTGAGTAGTCAACACGCTTACCGAGAAGGTTCTGACGGAAACGTCCCTGCTTACCCTTCAGCATGTCGGACAGAGACTTCAGCGGACGGGAACCAGGACCAGTTACGGGACGGCCACGTCTGGCGTTGTCGATCAGAGCGTCGAC
>JAZNMU010000132.1:0-7495 GCA_045579865.1 Acutalibacteraceae bacterium | reverse complement strand
TGATATACATACTGACCTGCTCTTACACACAGGGAGCCGGGCTGCATATGTGCATAACGGGTGGTGATGCCGTTTCCGTGGTTGATAACTACCGTGTGACCGTAGCCTGACCAGCCACTGTAGGCTGTGACTACCGTACCTGAAGCTGCTGCCACTACAGGAATACCTGTGGAACCGCCGTAACGGATAATATCTATACCGCCGTGGAAGCCCCAGCCCGATATACCCGGATTTCTGTAACCGTAATGGGAAGAAATGCTGTAGGCTCCTCTGGTGGGCCAGGTGAAGCCACGGGATGTTACTGAGCCTCCGTAGACAGGGGACGAATAAGTCTTCGTACCGATAAGAACTATCTTGTTTACGGGATTCTTCGTAATCTTTTCAGAAAGGAAGGAGGTGTAGGAGATTTCGCCGTTGATATAAGTGACGAGCTCGGTGATAACCTTCTGACCGTAAGCGCCGTTCTGAGTTGTTTTCTTGGTGCCCTTGGCGAGGGATGAGCTCTGCTTTTCGACGGTTTCGTAGGGAATGGAAACCTTACGGGTGCGAGTTTTCATAACCTTGACCCTGACATAGCTTTCCTCTTCGGCTACGAGGAGCTTTTTGATGGAGGAGAACTCAGAGAAATCCTTGCCGGGATTAAGGGTGCGGAGCTGTTTTCGGGTCAGTCCGTACTGCTTAGCCACTGAGGCGAGAGTATCGCCCTTACTTACACGGTGATACTGTGCTTCGGATTTAGGCTTTGAGAGCATTTCCTGTAGCTTCATTGTGTCCCATATAAGCTCACTGCTTTCTTTATAGTAGCCCTGAATGTATTCTATCTCTTCTACGAAGCTTACCATAGTTTCTTCTTCTGCCTTGGCTTCATAGGGGGCAAGAATTTTTGAAAAAACAGAAACAGCATCGGATTCATTCTTGACTGCGCATATAAATTCACCGTTGATGTATACACCGCAGGCACGGACATAGCTTTCACCGCTTCCTGCGATAATGCCCTCACTTATCATCTGTGAGTTGCACAGTTCATTTACCTTTACACGGCTGAATTTATACTGAGGCTGTTTTGTGAGGCTTTCGACAGGACTCTCCTGTGAGGCTGAAAGAAGTTTGAGAGCCTGAGCTCTGCCTTTTTCGAAGGTGTCCGTATTTTCGATGTAGCCTAAGGAGCTTCCGTTATATATTACCTCGAGTGCGAAGGTGCTGTCCTTGGCGGCAGCGCTTGAGATGAGGAAAATAACGAAACAGGTGGCCACGGGCAGTGAAATATTGAAAAGAGTTTTCCAGAAATGGCTGTGTCTTTTAAAGGACATAAGGAAGTATTTTCCCATCGCTCTTATGAAGACAAGCCCTCTTTTTTTCTTTACGGTCTTTGAGGCGCTTACTATAGCCTTTATTTCCAGAGCGATTCTCTTTATGTCGTCGGTTATGCTTAGGTGCATTCTTTTCGGTAATTTTTTTACCTTTTTCCATACTCCTGAGGCAAGATTGCTTATGAGCAGCCAGGGTATGACGAAAAGCGGTGAAACCTTAGAGAAAATATATTTTATGAGCCTGATAGTTTCTTCGCCGACGTATTCGATTTTTTCTTCTGATGTGTAAAGAATATAGCTGAGGTCAAAATCTGACGGTTTTGGCTTTTTCTTTGGCTGTGCCTTTTTCTCCGATTTCGGCTTTTCCGACACTTCGGGTGCTGTCATTTCAAAGGTGGGAGCTTCTTCCTCGACAGGAATGATAATCTCAACTGCCTCCTCACCGCAGAAGGGTGAATAGGGCACATCGTCATCGAGAAAGTAGGTGTCATTAAGATTAAAGGACACCGTGTCAGAAAGTTCCCTTTTGAAGCGCTCTTTGTTATTTTCCATGGTTTCACCTCGCTTTCTTTATATAATCAGAAATACACAATTCTCATTGCGCAATTGTGGGGAAAACTTCGTAAATGAAGAATGATACACCGCCACTTTTGTGTGGATAACTGTAGAGGGCGGCGTCCTCTACGTACCGTCAGTTAAAAATTTTACAGGTTTTATCGTAGGGGCGACCATCGGTCGTCCGATGTATTCATCCGTAACTTTGTTTATTCTATCATAAACACTTTTTTATTTCAAGGTTTTGCTTATTTTGTGGGGTAAACAAGTTTTTCCTCTGTCCAGTTTTCGAGTACCTTTACCATTTCTGCAGCTTCTTTTTTTGCTGTGGGAAGATCGTGGTCACGGTAGTTGCCGCATTCCTCGGCAGAAACACCTGGTACCTCACCCTCGAAGGCGGCACAGAACATAAGCGCATCTTTTGTAAGGCTGATAGCATCCTCCTTTGAGAGAGTATCGGCTGTGATAAAATAAAAGCCTGTTCTGCAGCCCATAGGACCGAAATAGATTATCTTGTCCGAAAGGGTGCTGTTTCTTACGAAAGTAGCGAAAAGATGCTCGAGAGTGTGAATGGCACCGTTTTCCATAACCTCCTCCACATTGGGTCGGCGGCATCTGATGTCGTAGGTAACGGTGTTCATATCCGTTCTGGAAAGATACATACCCTTAGGTAATATAGTGTGGTCAATTGTAAAGCTTGCAATCTTTTTCATAGTAAAAATTTCCTTTCATCCTTTAATTAAAGGTGATATATTTCTGTGAGGCGAAGAGACGGGCGATTCCCTGTCTTATACCTCGGTTTTCTTCCTTAGAAAGGGTGGGGTCATCCCTGAAAAGGTTTTCGCAGGCCTGTCGGCTTTCTCTGACGATGTCCATATTCTCCGTAAGGTCAGCTATTTTCAGGTCAGGCAGACCGTGCTGTCTTGATCCGAAAAAGTCACCGGGGCCTCTGAGCTCCAGGTCTTTATCGGCAATTTTAAAGCCGTCGGCGGTTTTACACATAATGTCGAGTCTTGCTTTAGCGGTTTCCGTCTTTGCATCGCTTACGAGAATGCAGTAGGATTTTTCCGTGCCTCTGCCCACACGTCCGCGAAGCTGATGAAGCTGTGACAGACCGAATCGCTCGGCATTTTCGATAACCATTATGACTGAATTAGGTACATCCACGCCCACCTCAATAACAGTGGTGGCGACTAAAAGTCCTGTTTCGCCCTTCGAAAAGCTTTCCATAACCTTTTCTTTTTCCTTGGCTTTCATTTTTCCGTGTAAAAGTCCTACCTTATAGTCACGGAAAACCTCATTTTTAAGCTCTTCGGCATATTCCGTGGCGGCAGTAAGTTCGCTGTCACCTTCTTCTACAGCGGGACAGACTATGTAAGCCTGAAGTCCCATATCCAGATGCTTTTTTATGAAAGCGTAAAGCCGCTGACGGTAGGAGGTGTCCACTGCATAGGTTGAAATTTTCTGTCTGCCCTTGGGCAATTCGTCGATAACAGACAGGTCGAGGTCGCCGTAAATGATAAGCGAAAGTGTACGGGGAATGGGCGTGGCACTCATAACGAGAGTATGAGGACAGTTACCCTTCTGAGAGAGTGAGCCTCTCTGATTTACTCCGAAGCGGTGCTGTTCGTCAGTGACAATGAGACCGAGTCTGCTGAAAGCAGTGTCCTCGGTAATGAGGGCGTGAGTGCCGATGATTATGTCGGTCTTTCCCTCGGTGAGTCGTTCTTTTACTTCCTTTTTCTTTTTCGGAGTAAGAGAGCCTACCAAAAGGTCAACACTTATTCCTGTGTTTTCAGTGAGTTTTTTTACTGTTTCATAATGCTGTCGTGCTAATATTTCCGTCGGCGCCATAAAGGCACTCTGCAGACCGTTTTTAGCCGCTACATAGGTGAGACAGCAGGCGATTACGGTTTTACCTGAGCCTACATCACCCTGAACGAGTCGGTTCATAGGCACACTTTTCTGCATATCCTTGACCGCTTCCTCTATAACTCTCTGCTGTGCACCTGTGAGAGTGAAGGGCAGAGAAGAGATGAACTCCTGACTGCAATCCTTTTCTATTATGCCCGAGGTCTGTTTACGGTTTCGTTTTCTGAGCATTTTCATTCCTGCCTGGAGAATAAAAAGCTCCTCGAAAATCAGTCGCTGACGGGCGATTTCGTATTCCTTTTTGCTTTTTGGGAAGTGGATGTTTTTAAGGGCGAAGCTTTCGTGACAGAGGGAGTGTTCCTGTCTTACCCTGTCGGGAAGAAAATCTCTTTCCTTTTTCTCCATATAAAGGGGCAGTGCATTGTTTATTATCTTCGTGAGAATATTTGAGGTAAGACCTGCTGTAAGAGGATAAACGGGCATCATAGTCATTCCTTCACTGTAAGGCTCTATGATGGGATTGGTCATTTCGAGGAAGCCGCGGTTTACGGTAACCTTGCCGTAAAAGACATATTCTTCACCCTGCTTCATTTTTTCGGCGAGAAAGCGGTTATTGAAAATAGTGATGTGAACTCCCGCCTCGCCATCGGTGACGAGAGTTTTGTAAAGAGTCATACCCCTTCTTATCTGATGCTCCACAGGGTCGTAGCCTACTACGGCAGAAAAACATCCGATGCTGTCGGGTGTGAGCTTACAGATGGGAGTAAGGGATGTGAAATCAATGTAGGTGCGGGGATAAAAATGCACCAGGTCATAAAGGGTTTCTATGCCGAGCTTTTTTAAAAGGGCAGCTCTTTTTTCACCCACACCCTTGATGTATTGAACAGGGGTCATTTTTATCCTCCTTTCGGGTTAATTATGAATGCGGAATGTGAAATCGCGTGACAGGTTTAATTTAATGGTCAGTGATAGTCCGCCCGCTTGGATGCCGGTTGTACTGTTCATTAGAAAGGCTGTTATTTAGCTCGGATACGGCATCAGTAGCATAAAAATAGCGGTGTATCATTCGTTATTTCCAAAAGTTTTCTCCGCAATTTCGCATTCCGAATTCCGAATTGATTACGCTTCCCAGCTGTACACATTCTTAAACGGCTCATACTCATTCACATTTCCCTCATAGGAAAGCTCACGGGAATAGTAAGCCATACCGTCGCGGTAGCAAAGGGGGATAAAGGGGAGAGAGCCGTCAAAAATCTGAACGAAGGTAGAGACATCTATGGCACCTCTTGCGAAATCGGAGTAAGCCTTTGCCGTTACACTTCCCGTGTCAATACCGTAGGAGGCATTTCCGTTTTCGGAGAAGAAGGGCGAAAGAGACATATTGGGCGAAAGCTTGATTTCACCTATATAAAGGTCGAATTCACCGTCTTTGAGACAGCTGATATATTCGCTGTATTCCTTTTCGTAAAGCTCAACACCTATACCTATGCCCTCGAGGGATTTTTTGATTTCCTTTGCCAGGGTCAGCTTTGATTCCGTATCACTGCATACTAAAAGCCTTATTTTCAAAAATTCGAAATCCTTTGAGCGGTAAGCGTTATGTGAGTAGGCATAAATATATCCGAGCTTTTCTAAAATGCTTTCTGCTTCTTTGATATTATAGGGATTTTCACTGACAGGTACCGACGAGGAGACATACCAATCGGGATTGAAGACGCTTTTTGCTTTCCGGTACATTCCTTCGTAGGCCTTATCGCAGAGGGCTGTCCTGTCTATTGCCAGGTTGACAGCCTTTTTCAGCCCTTCCTCGGCGAAAACACCACTGCTGTTAAAGGAAACAAAAACAAGGTTATTAAGAGGCATTTTCACCATATTTGCTCCGATTTTAGTGTATTCTCCGTCACTTAAATCGTCAAAGAAATAGGTCAGGTCGCCCGTCTGAAGCAGATAAAGCTCGCCTTCATCGGCGCTTACGGGGACAAGATTGATTTTATCGGTGGTCATTTCCTCTTTGCGTGAGGTAGTTTCGTTTGCTTTAAGGAAATAGCCGTCGTTGTTTTTATTTAGAATATAACGTCCGCTTCCTACGGGAGTTTTTTCACCGCCGTCACCTGCCCTTATGATTGGGAAGGTGAGACAGGCTTCAGAGAAAACATCATCCTTACCGAGTGTGAATATAACTGTGGAGGAGGAAGCAGTGGCGGATTTTATGTTTGAGAGCCTTTTAGAGTAAAAGGCGTTATCCTTTGCCATATTGAAGGAATAAACCACATCCGAGGCATCGATGAGACTACCGTCGGAAAAATACAGCTCGTCCTTCAGTGTAACGGTGAGCTTTGTTTCTTCTCTGGTGAAGTCTTCGGCAATAAGAGGAGAAACAGCATAGCCGTCACCCACCAGAAAAAGACTGTCGTAAATGAGGGTGAGGAGGCTTCTGTTCAGAGGGCTGTCTGTTTTATAGGGATTGAAGCCTTTGTTTTCGAAGTAGCCGAGAGTTATTTCCTTTTCCGAAATGATCTGCTGTGTGGTATCGGCTTCGGTGGTGGTTTCCTCAGTGGGCTCTTCATTATTACCCTTGCAGGCGGAGAAGATGCAGAAAACTGCCGTAATGCAGAGCAAAATGCAAATCAGTTTTTTCATTTTTTCACCTCTGAATATTTTACTAATACGGTCTTATTCGAAAGATACTCTTTCTGCGGAAAGACATTTTCCGCTTTTTTCGTCTACGGTAAAAATACAGCCGTTAATCATACATTCGCCTTTAGCACCGTCGAAGCGTGCAGGCATTCCTGTGAGGAACTTGTTAATTACAATATCCTTGTCTACGCCTAAAACGCTGTCCTTTACACCGCACATACCGATGTCGGTAATGTAGCCCGTTCCGCCCTGGAGGACTATTTCGTCGGCGGTCAGCACGTGGGTATGGGTACCGAAAAGCACAGAAACTCTCCCGTCAAGATAAAAGCCCATAGCCTTTTTTTCGCTTGTAGCTTCGGCGTGAAGGTCAACGAGAATGATGTTTGTTTTTTCGGAAGCCTCTTTTACTGCTTTGTCTGCGGCACGGAAGGAGTTATCGCAGCTGTCACTGTACATATTCCCCATAAGGTTAATTACTGCCACGGAGCATCTGCCCATATCCATTACTGTCATACCTTTGCCGGGTGCGAAGGGGGCGAGGTTATAGGGCCTTACGATGAACTCGTTTTCGTCAAGATAGTCGTAGACCTCTTTTCTTCTGAAAACGTGGTTTCCTGTGGTGATGAGATCCACACCGCTTGTGAAAAGATGCTCGGCAGATTCGGGTGTGATACCGTTGCCTGTAGCGGAGTTTTCTCCGTTTGCTATGCACAGGTCTATATTTTTAAGTTTTTTGAAGGAGGGGAGCTTTCTTCTTAAAAAGTCACAGCCTACGCCGCCGACCACATCCCCTAAAACGAGAATATTCATATTATTTCTTCCTGTCAGTCGTTAAAGTCGTTAAGGTATTCACTTATGTCGAAATCGTCATCGTCGGGATAATAGTCCCAGCCGTCGTAGTAGTTGCCTTCCTTACCTGCGTAGGGATTTTCGGGGATTTCCTTTATTACCTCTACCTTTTTACCGCTCATCCATAAGAAATGGGAGACTAAAAGAGTATAGCCGCAGCAGGAGGGTGTAAGCCACTGCCTTACACTGCCCCCGGGTATGCCGAAGTTGGCGAGAATGGTGGAGATAACCCCGCCGTGAGTGACGATAGCCACGGAGTCAGTGCCTGATTT
>JAZNMU010000131.1:0-23356 GCA_045579865.1 Acutalibacteraceae bacterium | reverse complement strand
TAAATTAAAGACCGTATTTATTCAATCGAGCCATTTGATAATTTTTAATTACTCGTAGATTAGGTCATAAAAATAATTTCTGTTAAATGACAAATCAACTGATATACAGTAAACAATGTTATATATAAATCGTTTGAGCTCTTTGAATTGTGTGAAGCCTAAAGATACAAGAATGGCAATTTAAAATACTGTTACAAAATTATATATAAATCATTATTATAGGAAATTCTCTTAATAGCTATGGATATAATTCGTTATATATTAAAAAGCATCCCCTATACTATATAAAATATTGATTTTGTATAGTTGATAGTAAGTATTCAACAAATACACTCTCCTTTTATATATTATAAAATTTATTGACTTTACGATGCAATGAACATATATCATTGTATTTTTTTATTTCATGTGATATAATTATTTTTAACATAAAGTACAAGGAAGATGTAAATGCAAATTAGAATTCAGGACGGCATTGTAGATTTGTCGGGACAGCCTATTTTAAAAAGAGTAAACATAGAAATTAACACAGAAAGCAAAATAGGTATTATCGGCAGAAACGGTTCCGGCAAAACTACTTTACTTCGCCTTTTAAACGGCGAGTTATCTATCTCAAAAGATAATCCGGAAATCGACAGTTATCATATTATATCAGGAAAGCCTGTTATAGGCTCTATGTCACAGATGGCCTTTAAGAATAACGACATTTCAATGCTCGAAGAAATACGTAGTGCATACAAGGATATCATTGAACTTAAAGAGCGACTTGATGAGCTTAATCATTTAATGGAAAAAAGTCCAACTGATGATATGATTTCTGAGTATACTTCAAAACTTGATTATTTTACAAATCTTGGCGGATTTTATTTTGAAAAAGAATATGAGGCTGCAATAAAAAAATTTGGCTTTTCCGAAGAAGAAAAACAGAAGCCCTTATCTGATTTTTCAGGCGGACAAAGAACTAAAATAGCATTTCTTAAGCTTTTGCTTTCAAAGCCCGACTTACTTCTGCTTGACGAGCCTACCAATCATCTTGATGTCGAGGCAGTCTCCTGGCTTGAAGAATATATTTCAAATTATAAGAAAGCTGTTGTTATCGTTTCTCACGACCGTATGTTTCTCGATAAAACTGTAAATGTGATATACGAAATAGAACACGGGAAAACAAACCGTTACCCCGGTAACTATACCGCTTTCGCTGAACAGAAAAAACAGATAAGAGCTCAGCAAGCTAAAATGTATGAAGAACAGCAGAAAGAAATCGCTAAACTTAACGATGTAATAGAAAAATTCAGATACAAAGCCAACAAAGCTGCTATGGCGCAATCAAAAATTAAGTATCTAGAAAGAATGGATGTTCTAGAGGCGCCTGAGGGATACGACAGCAAAACCTTCAAAGCTGAATTTGAGATTGACAGACGCAGCGTAAAGGACGTTCTTACTGTCAGAGATTTACAAATAGGATACGACAAAGTACTCTCAACGGTTAATTTTGATATAAAAAGAGGACAGCATGTAGGCATAATAGGCGGAAACGGACTTGGTAAATCTACGCTACTTAAAACTATTGTCGGCGCTATCCCCTCTCTTGGCGGAAGCTACATCATTGGCGGTGAGGTTAAGATAGGATATTTTGACCAGCAGATGGCTCAGTTTGTGAGTAAATCGACTGTTCTTGATGATTTTATGAACGACTTCCCGAACCTCACTGTTTTTGAGGCGAGAAGCGCGTTAGGTGCCTTTCTTTTCAGCGGCAACGATGTATTTAAAACTATAGATATGCTTTCCGGAGGAGAAAGAGTGCGTCTTGCACTTTGCAAAATATTTAAAAGAAAACCGAATTTTCTCATTCTCGACGAGCCGACAAACCACATGGATATTCTCGGCAAAGAAACTCTTGAAAATATGCTTGCTGACTATGAAGGTACGCTGTTATTCGTGTCCCATGACAGATATTTCATAAAAAAGGTTTCTGATCATATTCTTTCATTCGAGAACGGTGTAACTAAATGGTATGAATACGGATATGAGGAGTATATAGATGCTCATAACTCTAAGTCGTTCTCCCCTGCCCCTTCAGTCACTCAGATACAGTCCAGACAACAAAAGAAGAGTTATACTACACCTGCTAAAGAAAAAGCAAAGCGGGACAGGGCAATAAAAAAAGCGGAAGATTCCATCTCAGAACTGGAATTAAAACTTGAAGGCTTAAAATCAGAAATAGAAATGCCTGAAAATCAGTCTGATTATATTAAGCTCACTGAATTGCAACAGATGATTGAAGAAACTGAAATCTGCCTTCTTGAAAAAATGGAAGAATGGGAAAAACTTTCTTTACAATAAAAAACACAGCAGTAACTCTCAGTGGTTACTGCTGAAATTTTTAAATCAAAAACCTATAAGACCTAATAATCCATAAGAAAGTATGGATATAATTACACCTGCGATAAAAACACCTGCCGCAATTACAGGTAAAGAATGCTTAATTCGTATATCGAGCAAATCGGCTATCAGAGCTCCTGTCCAGGCACCTGTACCGGGAAGAGGTATGCCTACAAACAGCAATAATCCTAAAAGCCTGTATTTTCTGACACCGTCAGCTTTACGAAGAGAACGCGCCTCAAGTTTATTGATAATTTCTTCGATTTTCGGAATCTTTTTCATAAGATTAAAAATCTTCCTTATAAACATAAGTATAAAAGGAATAGGGAGCATATTACCAATATAACAAATGGCAAACGCTTTGAAAAACTCAACATTCATAAGCTTGGCAGCGATAAGTCCGCCTCTCAGTTCGAGAATAGGAAGCATCGAAACAAAAAAGGATACAAATTCGGGTGAAAATTTATCGCCAAGAGTATTTACAAGATATTCAGCAATTGTTTCAGACATCTTAAAACTCCTTACAAATTATTCTCGGTAATAAATATTCTTGCTTCGTTGAGAATATATTTATCGTTTTCATAGTTGAGTACTTTCAAAGCTTCGTCAAAACTGTACCAACCGCATTCTTCGATTTCTTCCTCCTGAAGCTTATAATCTGTCTGCTCTGTTTCAGCAAGAAAAATTGATACAGATTTTTCAATCTTTCCCTGAATGCTGTATTCGGAGTTTTTAACAAATCCGGGAACTATATTAATGTTAATACCCGTTTCCTCGAGAACCTCTCTTACAGCAGTTTCCTCTTTTGTTTCACCGGGCTCGATATGCCCCTTAGGAAAGCCCCAATGGGCACTTCTTCTGTTTCTTATTAAAAGAACCTTTTTGTTTTCATTTTCTCTTCTGAAAACAACTGCTCCGCAGGAACTTTCATATAAACATTCAATATTGTATCCGATGTTTCCTTCGGCAAAGCTTACAGCTTCTTTAATGTCATTAACAATATAGCGGGTACTTTTAGGAGCAACAACCCAGACAATACCCTTTCCGCCATGTCTTCTGATAACCGCAATTACACGTCCGTCGAAATTTCTTACAGGATGATTAATACCCATAATATATGCGAATTGAACCGTGTTTTTTCTCGCCTTACAGCCTTCCATTATTCCATAATTAAGCTTGTACTTAAACCCGAAACGGCTGTTATATGAATACATCGGAGACGTTACACGTACTTTGACAAATTTGCCTAACATAAAATGTCTCCTCTTCACAAAATGCAGCGCACAGAATAAGGTTAACCCTTTTGCACCGCATAGAATATATGCAAACATTATACACACATTAGAATAATTTTTCAATAGATTTTGATTTAAAAAATTTGTAAGATAGCGAAAAATATTAATTATATTGCCAAAGTTATTCAAAAGTGATATAATATACTGAAATTAAACAGAGAGGTATCTTATGAAAACATTATATATAACAGATCTTGACGGTACGCTTCTCAATGACAAAGCAGAGCTAACTGAAAATTCCAAGAAACTGATTTCAGATGCTATAGAGCGCGGTATCTGTTTCACTGTTGCAACCGCTCGTACCTTTGCCACCGTAACACAAATGTTTAAGGGGATAGATTTAAAGCTTCCTCTTGTTCTGATGAACGGAGTTATGCTTTACGATCCTTTGAACGATCGGATAATGTCTTGCCGCAGTATCGATAATCCAACCGCAGATAAAGTGTTTGATGTATATAAAAAGCACAACATTTTTCCTTTGGTGTACCGAAATATTGACCGCTGTCTGGAAATAGAGTATTATGACAAGGAAAATCCTCATCAGATGAAATATATAGATAAAAGAACCGAGACTGACGGCAAAAAATTCGTGCATTCCCCTTCTTTTGACTGGCATGGAAAGAGCGAAATTATTTATATTGTTACACTTGACAAATATGAAAATATTGTTCCGCTATATGAAGATGTTATAAAAATAGACAATCTTTCCTGTGCGTTCTACAGAGATAATTACACTGACTGTTATTTTCTTGAAATATTTGCCAAGGACACCTCGAAAGCATCAGCTCTTCTCGAAGTAAAAAATCTCATCAGTGCTGACAAGGTCGTTGCTTTCGGCGACAACCTCAATGATATGGAAATGTTCAGAGTATCAGACGAAGCGTATGCAGTAGAAAATGCCTGCGATGAATTAAAGAGAATTTCTACTGCAGTTCTCGGTACCAATGAAAACGATTCAGTAGCAAAATTTATTTATAATTGTTCGGAGAATAATCAATGAAAATATATAACGAATATGTGAAAACATATAAGCTCTCACCTGAAAATTCTGACGGTTTTTACTTAGTTGTCGGAGATTTACTTGAAACTGAAGAGGTTCTCTCGATGGAGCAGTATGAACAGCATTTAGAAATAGACCGTCTGCAACATGTTTTGGGCGTCTCTTATCTCAGCTATAAAATTGCAAAAAAACTCGGTTGGGATTACAGATCAGCCGCAAGAGCAGGTATAATGCACGATCTTGTCTATTATGATTGGCGTGACGGAGAAACAGGCGGATGGCATCGACTTCACGGCTATAAACACCCTAAGCTTGCCTGTATGAACGCCAAAGAGCTTTGTCCGGAATTAAATGATATCGAATACGATTCAATTAAAAAGCATATGTGGCCGCTTACTCTTGCGCTGCCAAAATATAAAGAGGGCTATCTAATAATTTTTGCAGACAAATATTGTGCGACAAGAGAGCTTCTGTACTCTCTGAACAAAAAATATAAAGAAAAATTTTTAGCTGATGTCAGAGGTATATGATTATGGATTTACTTACAAAATACATTCTCTTGTTTTTCTTTTACAGTGCTGCAGGTTGGTGTCTCGAATCGCTTTATTGTTCAATTGGTGAAAAACGTTTTGTAAACCGCGGATTTTTAACAGGACCGATGTGTCCGATTTACGGCACAGCCGCTCTTGTGCTTGTTATACTGATATATAACCCCTTCAAGGACAACCCTCTCGCAGTATTTGTTCTGGGCATAGTTCTCTGTGATATAGTTGAATTCATCACAAGCTACCTGATGGAAAAGCTTTTCAGCGCCAGATGGTGGGATTACACCTATGAATTTATGAATATCAACGGCAGAATCTGTCTTAAACACACGCTTTATTGGGGTGTTATTTCGATCATATTTGTTAAAACCATCCACCCGGCCGTTGACGGACTTTACAGCAAAATTGACGGACCGTATCTTAAAGCTATTCTCGCTGTAACACTTCTGATATTTGCAGCTGATCTTGTCAATGCTGTAAGAAAAGCTTTAGATATAAGAAAACTTCAAAACAAAATCAATGCGCTTACTAAAACACTTTCAGAAGAGCTTATTATCATCCGTTCGACCATAGAAGATAAGTACACTATTATCCAGAAGGTAGTGGTTAAACAAACAGATAAGCTTTCTCAGTTAAAATACCAGCTTGATGATCTTGCATCAGATGTTGAAAAACTCTTTATCTTTGAAAAGAAAACCCCAAAAAAAGAAAAAAGTCTTTCAAACAGACTGCTGTATGACAATCCTACTTTTGAAAAACTCACAAAAAATAAGCTGATAAAACTAAGAGATGTAATAGACGAAATCAAGTCAAATATATCTGAAAGTGAAGAAAAGCAATGAGAGGAACCAATATGAAAAATAGCGAAAGAAATGATATCAGAGTAACGCGCACCTATAGTCAATTGATAAACGGTCTGATTATTCTGCTGAAAGATAAAAGTTTCGATGATGTATCTGTTTCCGAAATATGCGAGGTATCAGGAGTGCATCGCGCAACATTTTATAAGCATTTCAATGACAAATTCGAATTTTTGAATTTTTGCTTTGATTCTATGCTTAAAACCATAAGTTTCGATTCTCTCGAAGTAGGTTCGTCACCTGCTGTTATCAAAACTAATATAATGCATTTCGTTGCATGTATACTTGAATTTATCGACGATAACCGTCCTCTGTTTACTTCTGCTTGTATAGATAATCCTTCCACCTCTTTTCTTTCTACATTGGACAACACTTTCAATAATTTCTGTATAAATAAACTTAATTCAGTGCTCACTGCTCCTATGCACCGCATTGAGATATCAGCTGTATTTTATTCCGGTGCATTTGTCGGTCTGGTAAAATGGTACATACAATCTAATAACCCGAATATGTATAATGATTTAATGGATTTTGTGGAGCACCGTGTTGACGAGCTTTGCGCTTTTTATGAAAATAATCTTTATTCGCCTGCCTGATTTCTGTTATCGTAATCATCAAGGAAATTATATTTCGTTACACCCTTATGGTATCCTATAACTGTTTCCAGGTTAACATTATGTACACTTCTGAAAATATTCATTTCGATATTGGAGTTGATTTTTCTGAACGAAGAAATCAGCTCCTTCATTTCCTTTCGCTTAGAAAGAAGTTCTTTATCTGACTGATTATTCTCCGATGCTTCTGTAAACTTACAGGCACACTGCAGAAACTTCAGGTCATTATATCTTACCCATGCCTTTATATCAGATTCTCTTACCATATACAGTGGACGGATAAGCTCCATTCCTTCAAAATTTGTACTGTGCAGCTTCGGCATCATTGTTTTGATTTCAGCACCGTAAATCATACTAAGAAGAATTGTTTCAATAACATCGTCAAAATGGTGGCCAAGAGCAATTTTATTGCATCCAAGCATCTGTGCATTTTTATAAAGGTGTCCCCTTCTCATTCTGGCACACAGATAACAAGGAGAATCCTGGACATCAACAACATATCCGAATATATTTGCATCAAAAACTTTTACCGGTATATCAAGCATTTGCGCATTATTAATTATCTGCTGTCTGTTTTCCGGTGAATACCCGGGATCAAGCACGAGGTACTCAGCCTCGAAAGGAAAATCACTGTGCTTTTGCAGATGCTGAATACATTTGGCTAAAAGCATAGAGTCTTTACCGCCGGATATACAAACAGCGATTTTATCACTGGGCTTTATCATTTCGTACTCATTGATACCTGCAATAAAACGTTTCCATATTTCTTTGCGGTATTTTTTAATTATGCTTCTTTCTACTTCAACGTGTTTTTCCATATTCTACCTTCAAAAACAAAGCAGGCGGTTAAACCCACCTGCTTTATGTGATTTAACTTTCTTTAATATTAAAAATGATTTTCAGTACGCTTTTCAACATCTTAGGACTCTTCACTACTACAATCTTCATATACTAAACCTCCAAACAAAAATACCATTCATTTAAAAGAACAAGTAATTCCCAAAATGATAAGCATAAAAGCAAGGATGAAAAGCATAACTTTGACAGGAATGCACAAAGCAAGTAAAATGCCTGCTCCGAAAGCAGTAAAAATTAAGCCCTTAGAACATGAACGAATTTTTATCATGCCATCATCCCCTTCTGTATAAATGTAATCCAATAACATTATACGGAAGGATTTATAAAATGTGAAAAATCAAACATTCCATTTTTTTAAATTTTTCTGTTCGTTATACAGAGTGACATAACTTTCATATCTGTTTCTGCTGATAACACCCTGTTCTGTCAGTTCGCATATCTTGCAGCCTTTTTCACCGAGATGGGCACAACCTGTGAATTTACATTCGCCGATGTGTCCGGAAAACTCTTTAAAATAATACTCAAGCTCATCAGAAAAAACTATGTTATCGTTAGAAAAATCGATGCTGGAAAAACCGGCTGTGTCAATTACCGAACCTCCGCAAATGTTGAAAATTTCCGTTTGACGCGTAGTATGACGACCTCTGCCTAACTTATCACTGATCTCTCCTGTTTCAAGGCGTAAGCCGTCACTGAGGGCGTTTATCAGAGTAGACTTACCTACACCTGAATTTCCCGTAAAAGCGGTTAAATGACCCTTTAGCTCGTCTTTAATGGCATCTAACATAGAAGAATCATTGACATCCGAATAAAGATATACCCTGTATCCTATTGTTTTGTAGGTTTCATAAAGTTCAGCATAATCCGCGAGATCCGTCTTGGTTATAACAATAACAGGTTCAATATTGTTTTTTTCAGCAAGAACCGTCATTTTATCTATAACCAGATAATTTGGCAACGGTTTTGCCGCAGAGACAACAATCATCAGCTTATCAATATTAGCTACAGGAGGACGGACAAGTTTGTTTTTTCTTTCGTGAATTTCATCAATGGTATTTTCTTTATCTTCTCTGACTGTTATCGTCACCTTATCGCCTGTAAGAGGCGATATTCTTTCTTTTCGGAATTTACCTTTAGCCTTACATTCGAAAACACCATTGGTGGTTTCTACGTAATAGAAACCACCAATACCTTTAATTATTATACCTTCCAACTGCATTATTGTTCACCGTTTACAGCTTCTGCCTGAGTTGTATCCTGAGCCTGAACTTCAGTTGTGGGAGCCGTTGTAGTAGACTGTGTTGTTGTAGGAGCCGGTGTAGTAGGCTGTGTCGTTGTAGGAGCTGTTGTAGTAGGCTGCGTGGTTGTAGGCTGTGTTGTTGTAGGTTTAGTTGTGGTTGGCTTAGTTGTAGTCGGTTTTGTTGTTGTAGGACGTGTAGTCTTTTTCTCTCTGGTTGTTTTTTCCTCTTCTGTAGTTTCTTCTTCCTCGGTTGTTTCCTCAGTAGTTTCAGGAATTTTACCGGTACTTACGTAAACTGCTACTCTCGTACCGGGAAGAACCATCTCACCGATATACTCATGACCTATGATTTTACCCGCCGGTTCCGCACTTCCTCTATATTCGGTTCTGGTGGTATCAAGAGTCAGACCTGCTTCTGCAAGTGCCGCTCTTGCCTGAGCAATGGTCATACCTACAAGATTAGGTACAGCAACAGGTTCAACCTCTTCGCTGGTTGCCACATAAATTGTAATCATAGAGCCTACAGCAACCTTTTCACCTTTTGCAGGATAGGTTTTAATAACAGTTCCTATTTCTACATCTTCACTTTTTTCCTTAACGACAGTTGAGTCGAGACCCTTGCTTCGGATAACAGATTCAGCTGAGGTGTATTCATATCCGTATACATCAGGAACTTCAACCTGCGAGCTGGAGTCAGAAATATAAATTACAATAGTAGAATTTTTGTTGATCTTACCCGAAGAAGGGTTCTGTCTGAGAATGGTACCTGCCTCAGCATCACTCTCCTCGTCAATTACAGGTTCAAAAGTAAAATCGGCATATGCAGGCTGATTCATTACCTGACTATAGAAATTCATACCGACTACATTAGGAACATTAACCTTGTTCGAATCAGGAAGGAACATAGAAATAAGTACAACTGCAAACACTATTAAGGCACCGAGAACACCGCAAAGAACGGCTATGGTCTTCTTTTTGGCACTATCGGTATCCTCATCTGATTCATCAGTGTCCTCTTCTGTTTCCTGAATGACTGTTTCTGCTTTTGTTACTACAGGACCGGCAATTTTTATATCGTCGTCAGTTTCAACGATCTGACCGGGCTGTGTACCTGTAAAATATGAATAATCAAATTTAATGTTTGGATTATTTTTGTATTCTTCGATGTCGCGTAATATTTCAGAGGCTGACTGATATCTGTCACTTTGAGTTTTCTGCATAGCTCTGATAATTATCTGTTCAAGACCAACAGGTATATCAGGATTGATTTCTCGGGGCTTGACAGGGTCGTTCTGCAGCTGCATAAGAGCCACGGAAACTGCATTGTCAGACTGGAAAGGAAGAGTTCCCGTAAGCATCTCATAAAGCATTACACCGACAGAATAAAGGTCAGTTCTGGCATCTGTGAGACTGCCCTTTGCCTGTTCGGGACTGATATAATGAACAGAACCGATTGCTCCGTCAGTCATTGTACGTGTTTCACTTCTGCTGAAACGCGCAATGCCAAAATCGGTTACTTTTATTGTGCCGTCAGAAATAAGCATAATATTCTGAGGCTTAATATCTCTATGAACTATGCCTTTATCATGGGCGTGCTGAAGGGCGCGAAGTATCTGAGTTACATAGTATATTGCTTCACGGGGATTTACCCTGCCCTGCTGTTCGATATATTCCTTAAGAGAAATACCTTCAACATATTCCATTACAATATACTGAATCATATTGCCATAGCTGACGTCGAAAACCTTAACGATATTAGGATGCGAAAGAACAGCAATTGCTTTCGACTCATTTTTAAAGCGACGTCTGAAATCTTCGTTAGCCAGAAATTCATCCTTTAAAATCTTTACAGCGACAATTCTGTGATCAATATTATCGAATGCTTTGTAAACCACAGCCATTCCGCCAACACCGATTATTTCAATAATTTCATATCTTCCGTCAATACGTTTACCTACATAATTTTCCATAAAATTAAACCTTACCCTTTCATAATGACAACCGTTATATTATCATTTCCGCCGTTTCTGTTGGCTTCATCAATATATTTCTGTGCAAGAGAATCAAAATCGGTAGTCTGATATATTTCAAGAATTCGTTTATCATTTACAAGGCCGCTCAGGCCGTCAGTACAAAGAAGAAGCGCTTCCCCTTCGCTTAGACAAATATAATCGAAATCAATATCTATATCTTCATCTACACCCATTGCACGGGTAATTATATTTTTTATAGGATTATTATCATACTCCGCTTTTGTAATCTGACCTTTGTCGAGCATTTCCTGAACAAGAGAATGATCTTTAGTTATCTGTTCAATCTCATTATCACGGATTATGTACGCCCTGCTGTCACCTACGTGAGCAATACACACTTCATTATTCTTAACAACAGCAGTTACAATTGTAGTACCCATTCCTTTGAGTCTGCTGTCGTATATACCCCTGTCAAATACATCGACATTTGCTGTTGTTATCGAAGAAAGAAGAAGATTTTCAATAGAGGATACAGACATTAACGGATTGTAGCACTTTTTGATTTTTTCACTTACCATTTCAATAGCAGCTGTACTTGCAACCTTTCCGCCATGTACACCACCCATACCGTCGCAAACTATTGCCCAGGAAGTTCCGTCAGGCAAAATACCGTAATCGAATGCATCTTCATTTTTACTTCTGACAGCGCCGATGTCGGTTTTACCGGTTATGATCATAAATTCTTCTCCTTTCTTAGTTATTTTTCACCTCTGCGAAGCTGTCCGCAGGAAGCGTTTATATCACTGCCGAGAGTTCTTCTGACAGTACAGTTAATTCCGCTTTTTTCCATAATACTGATAAAAGACATTATTCTGTCTTTGTTGCTTTTTTTGTAATCTCTCTCCTTGACCGAATTTACGGGAATCAGATTTACATGGCAAAGCATGCCCTTGAGTCTGCGCGCGAGTTCTTTGGCGCATTCATCACTGTCATTAACACCGCTTATCATAGCATATTCAAAAGAAATCCGTCTGTTTGTGTGCTTTATATAGTCTTTACACGCACGGAGAAGTTCATCAATATTCCATTTATTGTTTACGGGCATTGTCTTGCTTCTGATTTCATCATTAGGTGCGTGAAGAGATATGGAAAGAGTAAGCTGCAGTTTTTCTTCCATAAGCTTATAAATTCCGCTGACAACACCGCAGGTTGAAAGTGAAATATTTCTCATTCCTATATTAAGCCCCTTATCATCGGAAACTAACTTAAGAAATCTTATAACATTGTCATAATTGTCAAGCGGTTCACCGACTCCCATCATAACAATATGTGAAATTCTTATCGACAAATCCTTCTGTGCAACATATATCTGAGAAAGAATTTCTGAAGGAGTAAGATTTCTGATGAAACCTGCTATACCGGAAGCACAGAAATTACATCCCATCCTGCAACCGACCTGACTCGAAACACAGATGGTATATCCGTATTTGTATTTCATAACAACAGATTCTATTAATTCCCCGTCAGAAAGTCTGAACAAATACTTAACTGTACCATCATACACTGAAACTAATTTTTTTTCAATAGTACAGGTGTAAATGTCATAGTTTTTTTCAAGATTTGCTCTTAAATCTTTAGAAATATTTGTCATTTCGTTAAAACTGTCAACATTTTGTTTATGTAACCACGAAAAAATCTGACCGGCTTTGAAGCTTTTTTCACCTATTTCTGTCATTTCAGATTTCAATTCATCCATAGACATTGATTTAATATCTTTTTTCACTTAATCACTCTTTCTTTCAAAACAGGAAATATAAAATCCGTCACTCGAATTGATGTGTGGCATAAAAGTGAGGTAATAATTATCACTGATTTCAGGTAACGGTAAAACTTTTACAAAATCAGTGTTTTCCTCAAGAAATTTATCACATACATCTTCATTTTCTTTTTTCGAAAGTGCACAAGTAGAATAAATTAGTCTTCCGCCTTCTTTTACGTACTTTGAACCATTTGTGAGAATGGCATACTGTATTTCAGGCAAAGAATCAAGCTCTTTTTCAGACTTATATTTGATTTCAGGTTTTCTTCTTATAATGCCCGTACCCGAACAAGGTACATCACATAATACACAGTCAGCTTCGCCTAATTTTTCCCTGTAAATAAGTGCATCAGAAACGGCACCATTAATTATATCGAGACCAAGCCTTACAGCACCTTTATTTATCAGTTCGACTCTGCTTTCATATTTGTCAAAGCAGAGAACTTCTCCACTGTTTTCCATTAATTCTGCTATAGTATATGCCTTTCCTCCGGGCGCAGAGCACAAATCAAATACCCTGTTCCCGGGTTTGGCTCCGAGAGCTTTAGCACACAGCTGTGAAGATAAATCCTGAACGTGAAAGAATCCTTTCTTATATGCAGAAAGCTTTTCGATATCTTTACCGTTAAGAGATATTTTAAGAGCATCCGATATATATGTTTTTTCACAGTCTACCCCTTCAGATTTAAAAACTTCAATAAGTTCTTCATCTGTAATCTTTGTAGTGTTGACGCGGACGAAAACATCCGGAGAACCTGCTGATGCAGAAAGTATACCTTCTGCATTTTCGTAGCCGTATTCTCTTATCCACTTCGAACATAACCATTTCTCACAGGAGTATCTGACAGATAAATAATAAGCAGTCCCCTTTTCTTTAGGAAGCATAATACCGTTTTTATCTGATTTTCTGAGCACCGCATTAATAAGACCGGAGGCGTAGGAGCAGTATTTTTTTGCAAGCTTAACGCTTTCATTAACTGCCGCAGACGAAGGCACCTTATCCATATAAAATATCTGATAAGCACCGAGTCTTAAAATCACAACAGCTTCGGGCTTAAGCCTGCTCAAAGGCTTCTGAAGGTATAGCGATAAGTTATAATCAAGAGTGATCTTCCTTTCAATAACTCCGTAAAACAGAGCAGAAACGAAAGTTTTATCCCTGTAATCCATTTCATATTTATTAAGAAAAGAATCCAAGGTAAGATTTGAAAAAGCAGAATCCTTTTCGATTTTCATCAGTGCTTCAAAAGCAACTTTACGTGCATTAATCATAGCAATGTATCTCCGTTTAACGTCTTCTGCTGTTTGTACGAAGAATGAGACGTATAAGCGACATAAGAGAAACCAGAAGAGAAGCAACATAAGTCATAGCCGCCGCTGAAAGCACCTTTTTGGCGCCGGCTCTCTCCTCATCATAAAGCATACCCGTTTCTTCGATAACCTTCAGTGCTCTGGAGCTTGCATTAAATTCTATAGGCAGAGTTACGAGCTGGAACACAACCACAGCTGCAAAGAGGATAATGCCGATATCGATAAGAAGACCGAATCCGAGAAAATATCCTAAAATGGCTAGTAATACACCTGCGGAAGAACCGAAGTTTGCTACAGGTAAAATAAGATTTCTTACCTTGATTGGCAAATAATTTTGTGCGTGCTGTGCCGCATGTCCGGCTTCATGGCAAGCAATACCGATACTTGCAATCGACGAACCTGAAAACACCTCGGGAGAAAGTCTTATAGTGTTTACCCTCGGGTCATAATGGTCACTGAGTTTACCGTGACCGCACTCAATTTTAACGTCCCTGATACCGTAATGCATCAGAACATTCTGTGCAGCCTGAGCGCCTGTTATACGCTTTGTATTAGAAATACGTGCATATTTATTGTACGTACTTTTCACCTTAGCCTGAGCTATAAGCGACAGAATAATAGCAGGAACTACAAGAACTATATAGTAATAATCGTACCAAAACATAAAATCACACCTTTTAAAGTCTGTTAACCTAAAATTACACCTTTTTCAAGCTGATAACCGTTTAGAAAAACCGAAACATCCATTCGCTTCTTTCCTTCCAGCTGAACTACTTTTAGCTCTACAGAATTATTATCCCCACAGCAAACAATCAATTTACCTGTAGATTCAATTACTTCGCCGGGTTTATTATTCCCTTTTTTATCACATAAAACCGATGAATGAATCTTTAAAGTTTTTCCATTAAGTTTTGTTGAAGCGCCCGGCCAGGAATAAAGTCCGCGGATTTTATTATGAATATTGAAAGCGGTATCGTTCCAGTCGATGTTGCTCATTTCTTTGGTAAGAAGTCCCACATGAGTAGCATCTGATTCATTCTGCTTTACGGGATTAAGTTCACCTTTTTCGATAAGATCAATAGTCTCCATCAGAGCTTCTGCACCTAAAGGTGCAAGAACCTCATACATATATTCAGTAGTATCGTTAATGCCGATTTCGCATTCCTTAATATTAAGAATATCACCCGTATCGATACCCGAATCCATCTGCTGTACAGTTACACCTGTAACCTTATCTCCGTTAAGAACAGCATAATGTATTGGGGAAGCTCCGCGATATTTCGGCAGAATGGATGCGTGAACATTTATACAGCCATATTTCGGAAAAGAAAGGAAATCGTCAGGCAGTATCTTTCCGTATGCCACGACGACAACGAGTTCAGGCTTAATCTTTTCAAGGATTTCGACACCTTTTCCGTTTCTTAATGAAACAGGCTGAAAGACATCAAGGTCGTGTTTCAGTGCTTCCACCTTTACATCGGGAGGTGTAAGCTCCTGTTTTCTGCCTACAGGCTTGTCCGGCTGGCAGAAAACACCTACAATCTCATGCTCAGAGGCTACAAGAGCCTTTAAGCAGTCAACAGAAAAATCAGGTGTTCCCATAAAAGCAATACGCATATTATCAGTCCTCTTCTCTCATTCTTTTAATTTCCTCGGCTGAAAGCTCTTTTATTTGCTTATCGGTATAAAGTACACCGTCGAGATGATCTATTTCATGACAGAAGCATCTTGCCTTAAGACCCTCTCCTTCATAAAAGCGCCATACACCTTTTCTGTTCTGAGCCCTGATTTTACAGTATTCAGGTCTTTTGACCATACCGTTCTGACCGGGAACTGAAAGACAGCCCTCGACATCCTCATATTCACCTTTTGTTTCAACGATTTCGGGGTTAATAAGTTCAAGGAGTCCGTCACCAACATCGACAAGGATAACTCTCCTTAAAACACCGACCTGCACTGCAGCCAGACCGACACCGTCAGCCTTGTACATAGTCTCTTTCATATCGTCAAGTAGTTCCCAAAGTCTTTCATTGAATCTTTCAACAGGACGACTGATCTTTCTTAAAACAGGATCTCCGACTGTAACTATTTTTCTTATAGCCATTGTAATTACCTCGCTTAATAGAGATTTTCAGGATTAATATCAACCACAACAGAAACCGAACTGAAACGTGAATCTTTTCCGAATTTAATTATCAATTCTTTAAGCATAGCCCTGAATTTCTGATTGTTTTTACATTTTATGATAATTCTGTATCTGAATTTATTACTAATTTTCGAAATTCTCGGTGGCATAGGACCGAGAACTATTATTTTTATGTCCTTATATTTATCCGAAGTACATATTTTCAGTTCGTCAAGAAAAGTTTTAGAACAGTTAAGCGCTTTTACTTCGTCAGTGCTTACGAAAAGCACCGAACAGATATCACAGTACGGCGGATAAATCATCGACTTTCTGATGCTGATTTCACTATCAAAAAAGCTCGGATAATCCTGTTTCTGTGCGAGCTTTATCACGTGATTCTGAGGCTCTGAGGTCTGTATCAGTGCGATACCTTTGTTTTTTCCTCTGCCTGACCTGCCGACAACCTGGGTAAGAAGATCGAAGGTTCGTTCCTGACTGCGGAAGTCATCGTTGTTCAGTTGCTGATCAGCATTTATAACACCAACAAGAGTCACATCATCGAAATTTAGACCTTTGGCCACCATCTGCGTACCAAGCATAATATCATATTTTCCTTCTCCAAAATCGATAAGTCTCTGTTCAAAGCTGTTTCTTGTGCCTGCTGTATCCGTATCCATTCGCAGAACACGTGCTTCTGGTAATAGCTCAGAAATCTCTTCTTCTATACGCTGTGTTCCGTAGCCGGCATACCTTACATCGTCTTTTCCGCATTCGGGACATACTCTGGTAAAAGGTGCAGAATATCCGCAATAATGACACATCAGACGGTTATTTGCGTTATGGTAAGTCATGGAAATGCTGCAGTAGGGACAGGTAACAACACTTGAACAGCTGTCACATGCCGCAAAAGTATTATAACCTCTGCGGTTAATAAGGAGAATGGTCTGTTTTTTGTCCTTCAGATTTTTCTCCATAAGCTCAAGCAGACGTGAACTGATACTGTATCTGTTACCTTTATGTCTTTCCAGCTTCATATTTACGATTTCAACATCAGGCAGAACTGCACTGCCGTATCTTTCATCGAGCACATTAAGAGTATATGCACCTCTTATTGCATTAGAGTAGGATTCAGCAGAAGGTGTTGCGGAAGACAGTAAAAGTAATGCATTGTGCTTATTTGCACGGAATTTTGCCACGTCTACGGTATGGTAACGGGGCGAGGCTTCCGATTTATAGGTATGCTCCTGCTCTTCATCAATTACAATAAGTCCAAGATTATCAAACGGAGCAAAAACAGCAGATCTTGTGCCGATTGCGATTTTAACAAAACCGTCTTTTACTCTTTTATATTCGTCGCGGCGTTCACCTACAGAAAGTGCGCTGTGAAAAATTGCAACCTCCGAGCCGTATCTTCCTTTAAAGAGAGCCATCATCTGAGGTGTCAGCGAAATTTCGGGCACCATAACAATAACCTGTCTGCCGTCAGCAATTACTTTATCGATAAGAGAAAGAAAAACTGATGTTTTTCCGCTGCCGGTAATTCCGTAGAGAAGGCTTACTCCACCGTCAGTTTTATACTGAGCATAAAGATTATCAAAAGCTCTCATTTGTTTTTGGGTAAGAGTTATATCTTCTTTTGCCCTTTTATAAGTCATATTTGACTCAGGAATACGGTAAACGGTAATATCTCCCGTTTCCAGAATTCCTTTTTTTTCGAGATTGGTAACCACAGAAGTAGTAACACCTGTAAAATAACAAAGCTCCTTAATGCTTGCTGTGCCAACATCAGAAAGCACCTTTATCACACTTTTCTGCTTTGGCGTAAGCTTAGGAAATTTTTCATATATATCGGATTCACTGAAAATCAATTTTACATTTTTAACTGTAGCATCCTTTGAGTTTCTTACAGCATCATAGTCTTTAATCAGCAGTTTTTTAGCTGCTAATCTTTCGATTATGTCACTGTTCTGAGAAAATCCTAAGGCTGTATATACTTCCTTTTTAGCAAGAAAACCGTCAAAGGAAAGCATATATTCATAAACCTGTTTTTCATCTTCAGAAAGAGTCGGAACGAGCTCGCGACAGAGAGCAAAATACCTGACAGATGTTTTAAAATTAAGACCTGACGGTATCTGCACCTTTATACCCTCAAAGTAAGTACAGAATGTTCTTTCTTTAAGAAAAGCAGCAATATCCAGCATTTCATCTGTAATAATTTCTGCATCATCCAAAACAGAAATTATATTTTTATAGCTTTTCGTGTCATTAACTTCTTCAAACGAAAAAACTATACCCTGCCTTTTTACATTCTTGCTCCTACCAAAGGGAACAAAAACACGGCTGCCCTTACAGACTGTATCTTTTAACTCTTCAGGCACCGTATACCCGTAAAGAATGTCAAAATGATATGCAACATTTTCTACGGCAACACATGCAAGAAACTGTTTCATATCATTTCACATCCTTAAAAGTTATATATTTCTGATTTCCTCGGGCTCACAGATTTCGAGCTTGCCGCTGAGAAACTCGTCAAGAGCGAAGGAAACAGGTTTTTCTGTTCCGCATTTTTCGTTAAGTTCAGGAGTTTCCGAAATCTCTCTTGCTCTCTTTGCTACAGCCGTAACGACGGAGTAACGACTTGTATTGTCTTTAAGTAAGTTTCTTAAATCGGGATTAAGCATTATTATTTACCTCTCTTAATTTATTTTGCATATTTTCAATTTTGAGCTGTTCAGCTCTTATTATTGACATAACATCATTGACTGCGTTCTCTAGAACATCATTTTCAATGATATAATCATATTCGTACGCCCTGCGGAGTTCAGTTTCTGCAATTCGTAATCTTGCACAAATTGCTTCATCGCTGTCAGTCGCACGATTTCTCAAACGACTTTCAAGTACCTCAAGCGATGGCGGTATTATAAAAATTTTCTTCGCATCAGGGAATACCTTTTTAACATTCTCCCCGCCTTCAACCTCTATTATCAGAAATACAGTCTTTCCGTCATCAAGAAGTTTTTTTACAGGACCGATAGGAGTACCGTAAAAATTATCACCGTAACAGGTATATTCGAGCATTTCGCCCTTTCTGATATTCTCTTTGAACTCATCTACAGAAATAAAATAATAGTTCACTCCGTCAGTTTCACCGGGTCTTATCTGTCTTGTAGTCATAGAAATGGAAAGGAATGCTTCACCTTCCATTTTTTCAAGAACCTTCGCAATAACAGTATCCTTTCCGCAACCGGAAGGGGCCGACACAACAACAAGTAAACCTTTACTCATAATTAACATCCTCCTCGCAGATATCATCCTGTTCGGAATCAAGACGGTTAGCGACAGTTTCACACTGAAGATATGTGAGTATTACATGGTCGCTGTCCATAATTATTACCGCTCTTGTTCGTCTTCCCTGAGTGGCATCAATGAGTGTTCCTCTTTCTTTGCACTCCTGAATGATTCTCTTTATAGGAGCAGAATCGGGACTTACGATAGCGACCAGTCTCTGCGCATTAATCATATTACCGAAACCAATATTAATTAACTTCATAGCTTTTCACCGATTATTCTATATTCTGTACCTGCTCACGGATTTTTTCAATTTCAGCCTTGATATCGATTACCTTTCGTGCAATCTCAACATCCTGAGCCTTTGAACCAATAGTATTTGCTTCGCGGTTGAATTCCTGAATAAGGAAATCTGTTTTTCTACCGATAGCTATTTCACTATCCATAAATTCGTGCATCTGCTCGATATGGCTTCTAAGTCTGACTGTTTCTTCAGCCACAGCGATTTTATCGGCATATATAGCAGCCTCGGTAAGCAGTCTCTGTTCATCCACCTGAACATCACCGAGAACATTTTTCATTCTTTCCAAAAGCTTATTATTGTACTCCTCGACGGTCTGCGGTGAACGCTCTTCAATAAATTTAACATTTTCAAGGATAGTATCACAGCGTGAAAGAATATCTGCCTTGAGCTTTTCACCCTCTTTTTCTCTCATAGAAACGAAAGATGCAAGTGCTTTATCCGTAACTGCTTTAACAGCATTCCATATTCTTTCCTCATCAGCCTCCGTTTTATGAACAGAGAAAATGTCATGGTATTTTGCTACAGAGCTTACGGTTATATCATCGGGAAGCTCATACTTTTCTGAAAGCTCCTTGAGTGCATCGATATATCCTGAAGCAAGAGAATGATTTATGGATACAACACAATCATCAATCTCAAGAGCTTCAATCTGTACATAGCATTCAAGTTTTCCTCGTGAAACATAAGACTGAATATATGTTTTTAATTTTTCCTCGAGAAAGCCGTAAACACGGGGCACCCTTGACGAAAAATCGAAATATCTGTGGTTTACGCTTTTCATTTCTACGGTAATACTCATACCGTCAATGGTTTCCTGGGCTCTGCCGAAACCTGTCATACTTTTTATCATTTAAGTCTCCTCCGCAGTAAACGAGTTTTACTTAATATATCCTTTTAATTATATATTGTTTTGCACCATTTGTCAAATAAAATCAAGGTTTTTTCCTTATTTACAGCACGAACCCATAAGAATAGAAGGAATATCGTTAATATACACACCGTCAGTCTTTTCGAAGTTCATTCTGTCAAGAAAAGCATCGATGTTTTTGCAGGTGCATTTACCCATATAGATATTCTTTAGAGAAGCAAAATTAAAAGCGGATCGAAGCAAGCCTTCCACTATATATGGCTTGTCCTCATCATATACGAGTTCATAAACCTCCGCAAACGTATCATCGGTTTTCATAAGACAATAACCGCTGTATACTTCATCTTCCAAAGCTGTAAATTTAATTACCTTGTCCGCAAGGGTTTCATTTTTGAAAAATATCATAGTTACTTCTTCTTTCTTTCCATTCCGGCAGCAAGCATAAGCTTTCTTACCTCGTCCTCGGTAAGATCACGCCAATCGCCCTGCTTTAGCATACCTAATTTTACTGAACCAACAGCTGTTCTTTTGAGTCTTGCCACTTCCAGACCGACAGCCTCGCACATTTTTCTGATCTGTCTGTTGCGACCCTCGTAAAGAATAATTTCGAGAACTACTCTGCCCTCTTCTCTGGTAATCACACGAATTTCAGCAGGAGCAGTCATTCTGTCATCGATAACTATTCCTGTGGTAAGCTCAGTAATCTGTTCCTGTGTGATAGTGGGTCTTACAGTCACGCGATAAGTTTTAGGAACATGCTTTCTGGGATGTGTCATAGCGTTGGCGAATTCACCGTCATTGGTGCAGAGAAGCATTCCTTCGCTGTCCCTGTCAAGTCTGCCTACAGGATAAACCCTTCCCGGTACATCCTTTATAAGCTCTGCCACGCATTTTCTGTCACGCTCATCGCTCATAGTAGTGATGAAGCCTCTCGGCTTGTGAAGCATAATATAAGTGTGATTTTTCTGCTTTACGATCTTTTTACCCTTTACAGTAACAGTATCACTTTTCGGATTTATCTTGTCGCCAATGTAAGCGACCTGTCCGTTAACACGGACTACTCCCTGTTCGATTAATTCTTCGCTTTTTCTGCGAGAAGCTACTCCGCAGTCAGCCAAATATTTCTGGAGCCTGACTTTACCGTCTGTCATAATTATCTGTCCTTTCAATGTTTATTTAAAAATCTTCTTATAAAATCTGTAAACGATGTTTTCTCTTTATAGGTCTGTGCAGAAGAAATAACATCGCACGCAGAATAAATATATGATGTGTGAATCAGTTTTTCGCCTGAATAATAGTTCACGCTACCGATTATTTCACCCTTTTTTATTGGGGCATAAACTATTTTCGGTATTACAATCTGCTCAGTAATATCAAATTCTCCGGCATAATGGCATACATACTCTTCGCAGTATATGTCAAATGTCTGAACATCAGCACCGTATACTGGCACCTGTGAAAAAGAGGAAAGCCTTAAGGTTGATTTGTTCAGCTCAGCGAAGGAATCATCGTAAAGCTTACGATGATCGTTCCAGTCATCACCTGCGTTAAGTGTAACGCAAACGAGTGTTGCACCGTCCCTTTCACACGCCGACACAAGACACCTTCCGCTCTTCTTTGTAAAACCTGTTTTAATGCCGAAAACACCCTCACAGGAACCGAGAAGCCTATTATGGTTAGAAAGGGTTGCGGAGATATCCGGTTCAATGAATTCAATTGTGTGGGTTCTCTCGGAACATATTTCACGGAAAACGGGATTATTTATGCTGTAGGCGCCAAGAAGCGCCATATCATAGGCAGTAGAATAATGCTCACTGTCATCGAGTCCTGACGGTGTTACAAAGTTAGTATTATCCATACCGATTTGTTTTGCTTTTCTGTTCATCATAGAAGAAAAGCCGTCATAATCTTTACCGAGATACAAAGCACAGGCGTTTGCCGCATCGTTTCCCGATTCAAGCATCATACCGTAAACAAGATTTTCCAGAGTGAGAATATATCCGCTTTTCAGACCGATGGAAGAACCTTCCGTAAGGGCAGATTCTGTTACGTAAACCTCATCTGACATCTCACCTGATTCAACGGCAAGGATGCTCGTCATTATTTTCGTTGTGCTAGCCATTGAACGCTTACGGAAAGCGTTTTTTTGAAAAATAATCTCTTTTGTCTCAGCATTAATCACCACAGCACATTCAGCACTGATGTCCGCACCGTATGAATATATAGCTGTAACGGTGATAAAAAATAGAAAAATAGGTAAATAAATAATCTTTTTAATTAACAAAGCAACCACCTGCCAATAAAAATTATATGCAGGCGGTTGTATTAAAATTAATATTATCCGTAGGTTACAGAACTTATTCAGTAGCCTCAGGAGCTTCTTTCTTTGTTTTGTTCATAAGACCCGTTACCTTGTCAAACATTTCAGGTACAAGATTAACTACTCTTTCAGCAGCATTATCATAGGCTGTGATATGCTTGAGAGTTACTTCACCGCCGTTAATTACGAGAAAAGCAACAGGAGTAATGGTGACACCTGCACCGCCGCCGCCACCGAAAAGCTCCTTTGAACCTTTTGAGGGGAAGTCAGCACCGCCTGATGCGAAGCCGTATGTAACCTTTGAAACGGGAATAATTGTTGTGCCGCCTTCTGCATAGATTGCTTCACCGATGATTGTGCTTGTGTCCACAAGGTCACGGATTTTTTCAATTGTTGAAGAGAGGATAGCACCTGCTGATTTTTCTGCCATTGTATATCATCCTTTCATTGTTTGTGCATTGATTTCTTCATTTGCTTTATTATTCTTCCTGGCACCTGCTAAAAACTTAACAACTACCTTGAAAATCAATCTTAATACCATACCCACTGTGGAA
>JAZNMU010000130.1:0-9162 GCA_045579865.1 Acutalibacteraceae bacterium | reverse complement strand
CAGTTATTTCAACCTCATATTCCCTCCCTTTATCTTCTGAAGTAAGCAGATTTAAAGGCTGGTACATAAGAAGCTGTAAAGCGGATACAACCAATATAATAACTACATACAGCTCCTTCAAAAACAGCTTCTTCGGTATTTCCTTTCCGAAAATGAACAGAAAAGCAAGGCTCGTGATTAATATGGAAGTCAGAAGGCAGTAAGATATGTATTTGAGAGAAAGAAACTCACCGCCGACGGTAAAGCCATAGAGACAGACCGAGAGTAGGGTGCATATTATTCCGATTATTATCGAAAGCACAGTCTTTTGTTCTTTGGTAAGCATTTTTATCAATCCTTTATATTATAGAAATTATCAGAGCAATTATACCTATGAGTCCTAAAAATACGGCAGATATAACTAAATCAAGGAAAGCTCTGTCCTTACCGTTTACGGTTTTCATATATCCGTATTCTTTTCTGAAAAAATACCTTATATAGTCAGTCTTGGTGCATTTGCAGACACGGACAGGGTCTTTCTTTTCTGCGGCTTTTAAGATCTTAAGGATTCGCTTTTCTATCCTTCGGAGGATTGCATCTTCTTTATGTATTCTTTCCTTTGGAGCCATCCCTTCCTCGGAACGTGAAATCTCATAAAGTGTAAAAGCATACTCCTTACACTCGGATTTTTTAAGAAGTGTCATGTCTGCGGGATAAAAGCAGAGAACTGCACAGTGCTGACGGTTGCGCTGATGCTTGAAATGTTTGTTTTCACGCTTTTGGGCAAAATGCCTGTGAATATCGTCAAGCAGGGTGTAGGAAGCACGGTGAGGGACAGAAGGCACTTTTGTTTCGAAGTATTTCTTCGAAAGAGAACAGACAATGCCTTTCTCCGAAAGTGCGGCCTCATATTCACTGATAAGGTTTTCGATTTTATTCATTAGCTGTTGCATATAGTCACCTTAAGATTTCTTTTTTATCTTTTTGAAAGTCCAGACAATTCCAGACAACATTAACTGCAGAGGTGTCAGAGAAATAAAAATTCTACCCCATATACTTCTGCCTTCGGTTTCGCCGAGGAAGCAAATACCTACTACAAACATAATTAAAAACAGAACAGTCAGAACAGCAATAACGACCGCCAAAATCCTTTCTGTTTTTTCATTTCGTTTGTTTTCAGGAATAACAGATAAGGTTATGTTTATAAGGTTATCAAGTAAAACTTCTATGAGAAAGTCGAAAACAACATCCATTTTTTGCAACTCCTTTTTTACACTCACATTATACATTTAATTATCAGAAAATAAAAGAGCAATAACTGCAAAAATTAAAGGTGAAATCTGCACAAAATGATAAAAGCCGACATCTGCCGGCTTAAATTTATTGTTTATCCTTACTCTTGGCGAAAACGGAAACCACCAGACCGCAGATAACCGCTGCCATAATTCCCACGGAAGCCGAGGATAGGGGACCGCTCAGAATACCCATCATTCCCTCTTCGGCTATTGCTTCTCTTGTTCCCTTGGCTAAATTATAGCCGAAGCCTGTCAGAGGCAGAGTGGCACCTGCCCCCGCCCATTCTACTAAAGGCTCGTAGACACCGATACCGCCTAAAATGACACCGATGATAACGAAGGAGACGAGGATTTTTGCGGGAGTAAGCCGTGTCAGGTCGATAAGAAGCTGACCGACGGTACAGATAAGACCGCCTACAGCGAAGGCCTTAAGAAGAGTGAGAACTATATCCATTACATCATCTCCTTAAGCTTTTTTATCATACCGTTATCGCCCGAGAGAATACTGAAACCTGCTATGAGAGTGATGATGAGCGCAGTAATACAGACAGCCTTTTTTATGAAGTAAAGATACTTATTGCATTTGATAAGGCATAAAAGACATTTCAGTGCCGACAGGATATTCATTTTCTTTCACCCCCTTTTAATGTTAACCAGATGCGCTATACCGGGAATGCTTTCTCCTTCTTTTGATGATACAGGGGACATAAGAGCACCTGTCGCCATAAAGAGAATGTTGCTGTATTTTCCCTCTTTCATACTGTTTAAGATGTGGGAGCAGAGAACACTTGCACTGCAGCCGCAGCCTGAGCCTCCCGAATGAACATCCTGTTTTTCTCTGTCGTAAATCATAAGACCGCAGTCAAAGTAGTTTTTGTCGAGAGTGATTCCGCATTCTCTTTGCATAAGCTCTTTTAAAAGTCCCGAGCCGACTAATCCGAGGTCGCCCGTAAAGATGGCATCATAGTCGTCAGGAGAGGTTTTGGTGTCGCGGAAAAACTCTGATAAAGTTTTCAGGGCTGCCGGTGCCATAGCTGCACCCATATTCGCCGCATCAGTAATTCCCAGGTCCTCGATGGTGCCTATATGCATTTTGTCTATATATGGAAGGTCTTTGTTTTCTTCTGCTGACAGAACAGCCGCTCCTGAGCCTGTAACGGTCCACTGTGCTGTGGGTGCTCTCTGTCCGCCATACTCGAGAGGAAAGCGGAATTGCTTTTCTGCTGAGCAGAAATGAGAGCTTGTGGTGGCGACGCAGGTGCTCATTCCTCCGCTTTCGATGGCGAGAGTGGCGCAGATGAGGCTCAGTGCCATAGTGGAGCAAGCACCGTAAAGTCCTGTGAAGGGCATACGGAATTCTCTCAGAGCGAAGGCTGAGCCTGTACATTGGTTGAGAAGGTCACCTGCAAATATACCGTCTATTTCTTCCATACCCTTGCCTGCTTTTTCCAGAGCAGTCATTACGGAGTTTTTCATAAGAAAGCTTTCTGCCTTTTCCCAGCAGTCCTGACCTAAGGTGGTGTCCTCGAAAACCTTATCAAATTCTTTACCGAGGGGGCCTTCGCCTTCTTTTTTGCCTGCTACGGCGGCTGAGGAAAGGAAGACGGGCTTTTTTTCTGTGATTATTGTTCTGCCGTTTCTTGTTGCCATAGGGTTCCTCCTTTTTTAATAAAGCCTGAAAATGTATACTATCAGCCCGTAAAGAGCCGCACTTGAACAGCCGAAAACTATTACGGGACCTGCGATGGAAAACATCTGGGCGGCAGTACCTGTTATGGTGCCCTCGGCACGGAATTCCATAGCAGGGGATACTATGGAGTTGGCGAAGCCCGTAATGGGAACCATAGTTCCTGCTCCGGCATATTTAGCGATATTGTCGAAAATGCCGATGCCTGTAAGAACAGCCGTTATGGCTATTACCGTTATCATAGCAAGAGCGCGGCTTTCCTCCTCGGTCATATAGGACGAAAACCACAGATTGAGACCTTCAGCGAAGGTGCAGATGCTTCCGCCGATGAGAAAGGCGAAAATACAGTCCTTTACTACAGGAGATGGCGGCGAGTATTTTTTGGCAAGATTGCCGTATTCGTTCTTTGAAAGAGACATAAAGTTCCTTCTTTCTTTTTCGTTTTCTTTCTTATTTTTATCTGCGGTGCGGAAAATATTCTTCAATAAACTGAAAAAAGATTTATGAATAAACAAAATTTTAACAAAGATGTGCTATAATAAACTGAAAAAGTGTTCCGGAGGCAAAGTGATGTTTAAAATACTTGTAGTTGAAGACGATAAAAATCTTAACCGAGCAGTCTGCTCTTATCTTAACCGTAAGGGCTATGATGCTCAGGGATGTCCCGATGTTCCCAAGGCTTATGAATGTATGGAGAGTAATGTTTTTGATCTCATTATAACTGATATTATGATGCCGGGTATTGACGGATATGAATTTACACGTGTGGTGCGTTTGTCAAATAAAGAAATACCCATTCTTTTCATCAGCGCCAGAGATGACTTTTATTCCAAACAGAGAGGCTTCGGTATGGGAATTGACGATTATATGGTCAAGCCCATTAACCTGGATGAGCTCATTCTCCGTGTGGAGGCTCTTCTCAGACGTGCGAAGATTGCTTCAAGCAAGGTGATTGCAATAGGCAGCCTTACTATGAATATGGATGAAAGAACTGCCAAAATTGACGGCAGAGAAATATCGATGACTGCCAGAGAGTTCAATATCCTTTATAAGCTTCTTTCCTATCCCAATAAAACCTTCACACGTTCACAGCTTATGGATGAATTCTGGGATGCGGATACTTCTTCGGGACCGAGAACCGTTGACGTTTATATGGCGAAGATAAGAGAAAAGGTTTCCTCTTGCGAGGCTTTCGAAATAGTTACCGTTCACGGACTCGGATATAAGGTGACAGTGAAATGAAGCTGAGACTCAGATTAAAGGGTAAAAAAAATAAGGAAAAAAAGATAAACTTTTCTCTTTTTTCCGTTCATCACTTCCTTTTTGCTTTTGTTGTTTTCGGTACCATAATTACTGTTTGCTTCACGCTGTTTTTTAATAACGGTCTCGGTATGGTTTTTGATATAATGGAACTGAATGAAGAAATTAAAAAGCGTGCAGTGCAAACTTTCAATAATCTGCTTTTTATAAGTTTACTGGTTACGGTTGCATATAACATATTTAAATGGTTCAGTATTAAAATTCCCATAACTAAAATACTTGATGCCACGCATAAAATTACAGAAGGTGACTTTTCGGCCCGCGTGAAGCTTTTCAGACCTTTGGGTACGGTTAACGAATTTGATGTTCTGGCAAGAGACTTCAATAAAATGGCGGAGGAGCTTTCCAGTATAGAAACACTGAAAAACGATTTTATTTCAAATGTCTCTCACGAGCTTAAAACACCTATTTCGGTAATTAATTCCTATGCTACCATAATACAGAATCCTGAATTAAGCGACGACGAAAGAGCGGAATATGCGCAGATAATCGCTAATGCCTCGTCTAATCTGTCGGAGCTTATATCGAGTATTCTGAGACTTAATAAGCTGGAAAACCAGCAGATTTTTCCCGATAAAAAAAGATATGATTTAAGCGAACAGCTTTGTGAGTGTATGCTTAAATTCGAAGGTGAGTGGGAAAACAAAAGGCTCAACATAGAGACGGATATTTCAGAGGGTGTCATTATAAGCGCTGACGGTGAGCTTTTCTCTCTCGTATGGTCCAATCTTATTTCAAATGCAGTCAAGTTCTGCGATGAGGGCGATACGGTATATGTTTCACTGGAAACAGACGAAGAAAATGCCACGGTAAAAATCCGTGACACAGGCTGCGGTATGAGTGAAAGTGTGATGTCCAGAGTTTTCGAAAAGTTTTATCAGGGTGACTCTTCACGTGCCACAAAGGGTAACGGTCTCGGACTTGCTCTCGTAAAAAGGGTCATAGATATTACGGGCAGTGAAATTGAGGTCGAGAGTGAAGAAGGCACAGGAACGGAGTTTACTGTAAGAGTACCTCTTGAATAGTATATAAAAATTAAAGCACAGGACAATGTAAGCCCTGTGCTTTTAATCATATCTTTTTTATCTGAACATACCGGAAATATTTTCCAAAAGCTCATTAAGCCATACCTTGAGTGCTTCGAGGAAGGTGAGATGTGCGCTCTCGTTGGAGGCCTCGGCATTACCGCTGTCAGTAGCAGATGCACCGTCATAGTTGCTTCTGAAGGATGAAAGCCAGCTTATCATACCGTCGGGATAGGTGAGAGTAACCTCTGCACCTGTGCCGTCTACGGTTTTCATAAAGGGATAATCTCCGTTTTTATAAGAGAACATATCGTTATTGACCGCTATCCAGGAAAAATGTGCACTTGCGATGGCAATACCGTTGGGTCTTGCGGTTATTGACTGAGAAGATAAACGGCACAGATCAGGCACATTTGTCTGTGAAAGGATATTTCTCCAGGTGGGGAGCACCATACGGTGATAGCCTACGAGGGGGTCAAGTTTGCCTGAGGTCAGCCAGACGGGCATATCCCTGAGCTTTTCCGTTGCGGCTTCATCAGGTACCCATGCGGGGCAGACGGGAAATGCGGCGGCGAAAAATTCGGGATAGGCTACAGCCATTTTAAGTGTCATTTTACCGCCCATAGAGTAACCGCCTACATAAATTCTGCTCACATCGATGTTATTTTTGTTCTGCGCTATGAAATCGTCGAGAGCGGCACGGAGAGGATAAATGAGACAGTCATCCCAGTAAAGCTCCTTTTCTTCCGGTGAACGGGGAGCGATAATGAAGGCACCGCCTGTTTCTTTGAAACGGCTCTGATATTCAGCGCTTGACCAGAGAGAGACCTCCTGTTCCGTTACCTGCTTGCCGTCATATTCGCCGTCACCCATACCGTGAAGCCATACGACGAGTGGGTACTTAGTGCTGTCATTTTCTTTTACAGGTGAAAAGTAACGGTAGTCGATAGCGTTACCGTCTGTTTCAGGTCCCTGACCGGGTATGAACTGTTCGCAGAGTGCATCGAGACCTGCACTGAGGGGAAGAGACTCTTTGGCGAAGGATGTGAGAGAGCAGATTATCGTGAGCATAAGAAGAGACAGAGTTAATGATAAAAGCTTTTTCATAATGTTTTCTCCTTTTTATCAGTTATGGAATTATTTTAACACGGATTTAAAAGGAATACAATATAGAATGTTTTATAAAACATAAAATCCATTGTAAAAACCGAAATTTATCGACCTTTACAATGGATATTTTTGAAATTATCAGATTTCGCAACTATCAGCCATTAATAGCCTTAAGCCAATCAAGAATGTCTTCGTAAACCTTTTCTCTTTCGTCCTCGTTGAGAATTTCGTGCCTCATACCGGGGTAGAGAATAACCTTCGGCTCGATTCCCGCCTCTTCCAGCTTGTCGCAGACAGCGATTACACCCTTGCCGTTAAGACCGATGGGGTCTTTGGCGCCTGAAATGATGAGAACAGGAAGGTCGGTGGGAAGACAGGAAGCCCAGTCAGAACTGCTGCAGGTATTGGCGAGAGAAAGAATATCTCTCACACCGCCGAGCTTCATATCGTTACCGCAGAGAGGGTCGTTTATGTAGTTCAAAACATTTTCCTTGTTACAGCTGAGCCAGTCCTTGGGAGTTTCGGCACCGCTGATACCGATTGTGCTTACCTTGTCTAAAAGAGAAGCGGGGACTGTTGCTCTTGCACCGAGTTTCCTGCACAGAAGTTTAACAGGCTCTTCGAGTACAGCCATAGCCTGAGGAATATCACCCGTACCGCAGATAACCAGGCCTGAAAGCTCACAGCCGAAGGCTGAGGCATAAACACGGGCGCAGAAGGAGCCCATACTGTGACCGAAAAGGTAGTAGGGGAGCTCGGGATATCTTTTGTGCATAATGGAATAAAGAATATGCATATCATCAATCATACGGTTGTCGCCGTCTTCCTCTGCGAAGAAACCGAAGTCCTCGAAGGAGTCAACGCTTTTACCGTGACCTAAATGGTCGTTACCGCATACCACATAGCCTTCCTCAGCCAAAAAGCGTGCGAATTCGTCATAGCGGTCTATATGCTCGCTGACACCGTGGGCAATCTGGAACACACCTTTATATTCTGTATTCTCCTTCTGCCAGATGCAGGTGCGGATTTTATTGATTCCCGTGGAGGAAATGAAGTAGGCTTCTTTTTTTATAATTGACATAATGTTTACCTCACTTTAGCTTTCTTTGACACTATTATAGTATATAAAGAAAAAATAATCAACCTAATTTAATTTTAAAGTTGAGTATATAATATATTTACAATGATTTTATTTTGGTGTATAATATCATCTATCGATTAATTTTATGAGGGAAAAAGATGTTCGGTTATGTACGGGTGAATAAGCCCGAAATGAAGGTAAAAGAATACGAGGCCTACCGCGGTATTTACTGCTCTCTGTGCAGGAGTATGCGTAAAAATTTCGGTGTGCTGTCTGCACTTACCTTAAGCTATGACCTGACATTTTTCGCTCTGGCAAGAATGTCCTTTGGCGGTAAGATGCCTTCATTCAAGGGCGGAAGATGTCCCTACAATCCCACCAAAAGATGTAATTACTGTCAGAACGGCGAGGAGGAGCTCCGATATGCCGCCGCAGTTTCGATGATGATGTTTTACTTCAAGGTAAAGGATAATATCGCTGACGGCTCATTTTTCAGAAGGCTTTTGATGTATCTTGTTCTGCCTTATGCTCTGCTGAAATACAGAGAGGCGAAAAAGCTCTATGCCGAGGCGGCGCACATAATCGAAAAGGCCATGTCAGAGCAGTCTCTGACGGAAAAAAGCGGCGCGGACTCACCTGATATAGCGGCTCATAATTCAGCAGATGCTTTAGGTAAGCTTCTTGATTACGGATTTGGTGATGAAAATATCTATCGATTCGGTTACGGAACAGGTAAGTTTGTGTATCTCTGCGATGCCCTCGATGATATAGAAAAGGACATAAAAAAAGAAAGCTTTAATGTTTTCGTAAATAAATACTCACTTACAGAAAAACCTTCCGAAGAGATAAGGGAAGAAATAAAAATGAGTCTCAATATGTGTCTTGCCATAGTGAGCGAGGCCTACGAAGGAATAGAAAATAAAAGTCTGACACCTCTTGTGGAAAACATAATTTATGAGGGAACGGAAAACACTATGAATGAAATTCTGAAAGGAAAAGTGAAAAAATGAGAGACCCCTATGAAGTACTGGGAGTACCCAGAAGCGCCACGCAGGAGCAGGTAAAGGCAGCCTACAGAGAGCTTGCCAAAAAATATCATCCCGACCGCTTTATTGACAGCCCCTTAGCTGAAAATGCAAATAAAAAAATGCAGGAAATAAATGAAGCCTATGATGCCATTATTACAGGCAACAGAGGAGACTCCTCCTACTCAGGTCCCGGTTACAGCGGACAGTACAGCTATAATACCTATCAGCAGGTAAAGGAGCTTATGCAGATGAACCGCCTCCAGGAGGCTGAGGAAGCACTGGAAAGAATGGACAGAAGCTTCCGTGACGCTCAGTGGTATTACCTTAAGGGACAGATTAACTATAAGCGAGGCTGGACAGATCAGGCATATACCTATTTTTCCATGGCTTACAAAATGGACCCGTCAAATGCCGAATACCGTCACGCCTTCGAAAATATGAATATGCAGAGAAGCGGAGGCTTCCGTACTGCTCAGAACAAAAGCAGCCACCGTTCCGGCAATAACTGTGACGGCTGTGACATTTGTCAGGGACTTATCTGCGCTGACTGCTGCTGTGAATGTATGGGCGGCGACCTTATTCCCTGCTGCTGAGGTGACAGAATGAGTCAGAGTGGAAAAACCGCTATGAAGTCGGA
>JAZNMU010000129.1:0-8042 GCA_045579865.1 Acutalibacteraceae bacterium | reverse complement strand
GGCTCACAGAACGACATGGCTACGATCCGACTTCTCCTGAAAGGAGAGGTGGATGCGACCGCCGGGAGCAGACAGAGAGGCTCGTAGGGACACAATGCATAGTGTCCGCTAACAAATGTAAACCTTAAGGCACATACCCCGGAGGCGACCAATGGTCGTCTGTCTGCTGAAAAATTAACAGCTTAAGTCACAGAGATTTAACCGTCTCTGTGACTTTTTTTGGCGAATGTCAGTTCCCATTATCCGAAGTCTCAGACGGAGATAATAGGAAGTGAGTTATTCGAAATACTGTATTCCGCATTAAGCTTACCTTAGATAAAAGACAAACAAAAAAGGCGCTACCTTTCGGAAACGCCTTTTTGCCATACCTGCCTGTGAGCAGATAAAACATTCTGTTTATTCTCTTTTATTTAATCTTCACACTCTTTACTGCACTGAAAGCACCGTAAACCTTTTTGCTGTTCACCGTTTTATAGCCCCGGAGCTTTACGAAGTAGGTCTTATTCCTTTTAAGGCTCTTAACGGTAGCTTTGACTGTTTTATTCTTTTTCAGTGTAACCTTCTGAGTTTTCTTGGCGGTGAATTTCTTGCTTGTGGAAAGGTAAAGCTGATAGCCGTCTGCTCCGCTGAGCTTCGACCAGGAGGCGGTAAGAGTACGGCTTGCTGAGGATTTTACTGTTTTAAGCTTAGCCTGAGCTACCTTGGTGGCGGTTTTAACTACGGAAGAATAGCTTCCCTGATTTCCGCCTGCGAAGGCACGCACCTTGAAGCGGTAATTTTTGCCTGATTTGAGTTTCTTTACGGTAAAGGCTGTTCCACCGGTTTTTACGGTGGTCCACTTTTTTCCGTCGGTGGAATAGCTTATCTTGTAGCCCTCTGCACCCTTCACCTTTTTCCAGGTGAGCTTTATGTAGGAGGCTGTGGTTTTACTGACGGTGAGTCCCTTTACCTTGCCTAAGGTGAGGCGGGGAAGAACAGTCTGTGCTTTGATAACCGCACCGCAGACATCACAGTGACTGCCCTCGGTCTTGCCTGAGCTTTTGTAATTCGGAGCCACAGCCTTGTCGGCAACGGCTGTATGCGCTTTCTTCGCTACGGATGAGGTGTAGCTGTCACCGCAGGAGCAGGAATATACCTTTGCTCCTGTTTTATTGCAGGTTGCCTCCTGAGTGACAGTGACGGTGTAGGCGTGAGTGTGAGGCTCGTTCAGATAAGATACACCTTCATCGCGTCCCGAAAAATCGTTTTTATCGATGCCGAAGGAGGAAACACCCGAGCCCTTCAGAGAAGTCTCATAATACTGATTAAAGGTCCAGTTTTCGGGCATTTTAAAGCCTGAGTTTCCGTAATGAGCTGAGGAAAGACTACTTACGAAGCTGAACTCTGCGTAGCCCTTTTCGGAGACTGTACGGCAGACACCCTTCGAGCCGTAAACGCCCACTCTGTAAAGACTGCTTTCCATTCTCTCGCTTACCTTGCGGAAGTAGGTTAGGATGTTACTGCCCATCTGTGTACGGGTGGCATCGAAGTCCACAGCGAAGTAAATGACCGTACCCTCGGGAAGACCTAATTTCAGTGCCGCTTCTATTGCCCTGTCCGCATCAGAGGTGCCCTGGGAGGCTGTAAAGTAGGAATATTTGGTTCCGGCGGTCTGATAAATGGGGAAGAAATTCATTCCCGAAGAGAGAATAATTTCCGCCTCTTCTCTTGTCAGAGCCTTATCGAAGCCTGAGACGGCGTTAGTGAGGTATCTGCCCACATATCTGTAGCCTTCGGAGCAGAGAAGTTCCGCTTTCTTTTCGTCAAGAATGGTGGCTGTGTCGATGGCTCCTGCCTTTCGAGAGGTATCACCGGGAGCCGTCAGCAGATGGAGCCAGACGGTAAGGTCTGCTTCGCCTGTTACATTCAGCCCCATAAGAGTCTGAAAATCCGAAATAGCCTTTTCTGTTTCACTGTCGAAAGTTCCGTCCGCTTCTCCTGTATCAAAGCCGTTTACATAAAGTGCATATTCCAGAAGGCGGATAAAATCTTTTATCTGACTGTCGGTGTATTTTTTGCCTGAATAAGAAAGAGCGGTACCGTCATAGGGGAGCTCGGGACAGCATTTCTTTGTAGTGGGACCGAAATTGCCGTTAGCCACATCCGTAGGTAAGCCCTCGAGAGCCTGCAGTGCGAAAATGAGGGATTTACACATATAGGGTGAAGGTACACCGTCGAGGGGAATATAGTCTATGTAGTCGGAATATTCGGTGTTAAGATACTGCTGTATTTCCTTTATCCTGCTGTCTGCAGTGCTTTCGGCACCGAGAGACAGCATAGTAAGAGATGACATCATAAGAATAGTCATCATTAAAAACATGAGAACTTTTTTCATATACGGCCTCCTTTTAAAGTTCGGTTTCGTTTTGACATAGTTTCCTCATACATATAAACAAATTAAAGGTGCATTTGGTTGGAATTTTTTCAGTTGCGGTATGATTACCTCTCCGTCACGCAGAGCGTGACACCTCTCCTTTCAGGAGAGGCAAATTCAGGCTCTCCTGAAAGGAGAGCTGTCACGAAGTGACTGAGAGGTTGTGCGAATTACTTTAATGTCACAATAGTTACCCCCGTCTCACCCTCACCGTAAACACCCAGGCGGAAGGATTTGACATATCTGCTTTTACGCAGGTATTCCTGTATGCCTTTTCTGAGAGCTCCTGTGCCCTTGCCGTGGATTACGGTGATTTCGCCTAAACCAAGTCTCAGCGCCTGGTCTATATAGCGTTCGAGCTCGAGTATACCCTCTTCGATGTTCATACCTCTCAGGTCACAGCGTGTCTGTGCTTCACTGCCGGGAGAGAATACGTGTTCTTTTTTGTTGGGTACACTGCGGTTTTTATTTGTCTTTGCCTTCTGCTTTTCGGCGAGTCTGATATTTGAAAGGGGAGTGCGCATTTTCATAATGCCTGCCAGTACCTCGATGTTGCCCTTTCTGTCCTCGAGGGCGGTTACGGTGGCAGTTTTGCCCATATCCACCAGGAAGACCTCGTCGCCTAATTTGAGAGGTCGGGGAAGAACATAGTTTTTATCCTCGATAACTGCGGCTACCACGGGATTGGTAATATCATCGAAGTCGGCAAGACCCTTCTTCATCAGCTGTTTTGCTCTGCGGAGCATTTCAGCCTTGTCGGCGTTTTTATCGCTTTCCTTTTTCAGCTTTTCCAGCTCTGCAGTAAGGGCGTAGGCACTGCGCTTAGCCTGTTCGACTATTTTGAGAGCCTGACTCTGAGCCTTTTCCAGCTCCTTCTGACGCATTTCCTCGATGCTGTCCTTATATTTCTGAGCCTGAGCCTTTTCGATTTCTGCCTGAGCCTTGAGTGCCTGCGCTTCCTTGGACTGCTCCTCGAACTGCTGTCTGGACTTTTCGAGAGATTCGATAACGTTTTCGAACTGTGTACTTTCCTTGGAAACGAGCTGTCTTGCTCTGTCGATAATGCTTTCCTCCATACCTAAACGAAGGGAGATAGCGAAGGCATTTGAGCGGCCCGGGGTACCGATTAAAAGGCGGTAGGTGGGCTTGAGTGAGGAAACATCGAACTCACAGGAGCCGTTTTCTATACCCGGTGTCTGCAGTGCGTAGGCCTTAAGCTCAGCATAGTGGGTGGTGGCGGCTATTCTTGCGCCCTTATGGTGCAGTCTTTCCAGAATGGAGATAGCCAGTGCCGCACCCTCGATGGGGTCAGTGCCTGCTCCTAATTCGTCGATAAGAACGAGGGATTTGTCGTCGGCTAAATCGATAATATTTATTATATTCACCATATGTGATGAGAAGGTGGAAAGAGACTGCTCGATGCTCTGCTCGTCACCGATGTCGGCTAAAATATGGTCAAAGACACTCACACGGCTCTGATCCTTTACGGGAAGCATCAGACCGCACATAGCCATCAGACACATTAGAGCCACAGTTTTTATGGAAACGGTTTTACCGCCTGTATTGGGGCCCGTGATGATGAGAGTGTCGAATTTTTCGCCGAGCATAATGTCCGTGGGAACGACCTTTTTCGGGTCGATAAGGGGGTGTCTTGCCTGCTTTAAGTCGATGATACCATCGTCGTTGAGGATAGGTACGGTGGCCTTCATAGCGTAGGCAAGTTTAGCTTTGGCGAAAATAAGATTAAGCTCCACGGCACATTCGTAGCTTGCCTTTATTCCCTCATAAAAGCCGCCCGCTTCTGCGGAAAGCTCGTAGAGGATGCGCTCTATCTCTTCTCTTTCCTTGCCCTGAAGGACCTTTATTTCATTGTTTGCTTCTACTACGGCGGCGGGCTCCACGAATACGGTAGCACCGCTTGAGGATGTGTCGTGGACAAGACCGCTGATTTCGTTTCGGTGCTCGATTTTAACAGGTACTACATATCTGCCGTTTCTCATAGTAACGATGGAATCACGGAGAAATTTCTGGTAGTGCTGTGAGTGGGTGAGCTTGTCCAGCTGATCTCTTACCTTAGAGGAAGCGGCACGGATTTTTCTTCTGATTTCATAAAGGGCGGGGGAAGCGTTGTCGCTCATCTCCTCCTCACTTATGATTGCATTGGTGATTCTGTCCTCGAGGAATTTATTCGGGGACATAGAGTAAAAGAGAGTGTCTATGCGGGTGACTATACCTGCATTTTTACTTCTCCAGTCACTTAAGGCTCTGATAACACGGAGCACCTCTGCGATGTCTAAAAGCTCGCGCATATTGAGAACACTCCCCGCATTTGCACGGCTGAGAGCGTTATTTACATTTTTAAGGGAGCCGAAGGAGGGTGCGCCGAATTTCGCCATCAGTGCGTGGGCATCCTCTGTTTGACCCAAAAGAGCGTTGGCAAGCGCTAAATTGGTCTCAGGCTCTAAATGCTCTGCCATATATCTTGCGTCCTCACAGGTAGTGTACTGTGTAAGCAGGGCGAGCACCTTATTTAGTTCCAGTGAAATATGATGTTTATTCATTATATTAACCTCATATCATTTTTTTATAAAAGTCCAGTGTTTTAAATTTCTTTCGTGTGATGCTTTTCAGGTATCTTTCGCTTATTTCCGTCAGAGCAGAAAGTCCGTCAGGGGAAAGAGAAAAGCTGAAAATTTTATTCGCAGGGGCAAGACAGATATACCGTATAGCTGTCAGCACACCTGCCGAGCAGGGGATAAGCCTTTTTGTGCCCTTACATTTTCCGCAGAAAAATTCTCCTGTGGCATAGTCGAAGAAAATCTCGTCCTCAGTGAAGTCGCATCCGCACTCACAGCAGCATTCCACAGCGGGCATATAGCCGGCCAGAGTGAGAAGACGAAGCTCGGTTACACTTTTTATGAGAGAAATATCTTTTTTACCGTCGCAGAGAAGGTGAAGTGCATTGAGAATGAGGGAAAGCTCCTCATCGGCTCTGTCCTCACGGGGAGCGAGCTCGTATGTAAGCTCAGCGAAATACTGAGCTAAGGAAAGCACTGTCAGGTCCTCACGCAGACGGAAAAACACCTGCTTGGGCACTGCATCCTTAAGCACGTAGGAGTCGCCTCTGGTGCTTGCCACGGAAAGGTCGGAGTAGGCTAAAAGGCCTGTCGCACTGCTGTGCTTTCCAACCTTGGCACCGTTAGCGAAGATGCTGATAACACCCCTTTCGCGGGTGAGGACGGTAATGATTTTGTCCTTGTCCTTGAGGGGCTTTTCGTTAATTATTATACCATCCGTCATAATCGTCATAGTCAAACTCCTCTGCGTGGGGGTTGTTGAGATAAAATTCTTCGGCGGCCTCCATATCCATCGAGTCGAGAGTCCCGTTATGTCGGTCTGCGGCATTTTTATAGCGCAGATAATCGGAGACCTTGCCTGTTTTCATAAAAATATTCCATAAATCTTTTTTGTTCATCGTTAACACCTCACTGTAAATGATACACATATCATTTGCAGAAAGTTGTCAATAATGCAATTATTAAATTCACAATTCGCAATGCGTAATGCGCAATCGCGGATTTATTGAATTACCTTACATTTGTTACCGCAGAAAAAATACGATATAGGTAAGTAGGGACACAATACATTGTGTCCGTCATTATACCGCAACCTAACAGGTGTTTTTGTGGACACGATACATCGTGTCCCTACGGAATGCATATAAAAAGTTTGCGGTAACCTGTGGGATGTCGGAGATGCTATCCCTTACTATCCTCGATCCTTTTCCGAATTAATCTAATCCGAAATTATGAATAAGTCCCTCTCTGTTTCTCCAGTCCTCTTTGACCTTTACCCAGCACTGAAGATTCACACGGCAGCCGAAAAACTTTTCCATATCCTGTCGTGCGTAGGTGGAAATGCGCTTGAGGGAGGCACCCTTTTTACCGATAATGATACCCTTATGGCTTTCTTTTTCACAGTAGATGGTGGCTTCGATGTCCATAAGGTCGGTGTCTGTTCTTTCACGCATCTTTTCGATGGAAACGGCTACACCGTGGGGGATTTCCTTATCTAAAAGGCGGAGCATTTTTTCTCTGATTATCTCTGAGGCTAAAACTCTTTCGGGCTGGTCGGTGAGAGTGTCCTCAGGGAAGAAAAACTCTGAGGGGAAGGCTAAAGCCTCAAGCTCCTTCTGTAATTCGTCTATGCCGTCATTCTTTACGGCGGAAACGGGGACGATGGCCTCGAAGTTATATTCTGATGCCATCTGCATAATTTTCGGCATTATATCTTCCTTGTTTTCGATAGTGTCTATTTTATTTATGGCCAGGACAACGGGCATTTTCTGCTGACGGAATTTATCCAGAAGCTCCTTTTCGCTGTCCTTGATATCTTCGGTACATTCCACCACGAAAAGACAGGCATCCACACCTGAAATACTGTCGCCGACAGCCTTTATCATCTTTTCACCGAGCTTGGTTTTAGGACGGTGGAAGCCGGGAGTGTCAGTGAAAACGAGCTGGGTTTCACCTTCGGTAAGAACACCCATAATGCGGGTACGGGTAGTCTGAGGCTTGTCGGAAACGATAGCGATTTTCTGACCGAGCATTCTGTTCAGTATGGAGGATTTACCTACATTAGGTCTGCCTACGATGGCAATAAAAGCGGTTTTAGTCATAAGTTATTCCTTTCGTCGGGGAGATGGTTTAAAAGCCCTCAGGGCTGTAAATGATGAAATCCGTGTAGCCTGCCTTCTGCATTTTTCTGATGAGAGAGGCGGAGTATTCTGTGACGTCTACTGTATAAACAGCTCTTTTTTTCTCTGCACCGTTTTTCAGTGTGGCGAGGAAGGATAAAAAGGAAACAAAATCTGTCTTTTTATCCACGGTGATGCCTTCGGGTCTTTTCAGGGTATCAATGGCGAAGCCGTCGGCCACACACGGAAGCATCGAACCGAAATAAAGACTGTTATTGGATTCGAGAATATCGTTCGCTGTATGCGAAAGAAGTAAAAGGCAGTCCTCGGGAAGCTGCTTTTTTATCTGCTGAAGGAAGGAAAGAAGAACCTTGTTTCTGCTATGATTCTTTCTTTCACCGGGGTAGGTGGCACTGGAAACATATTCGCCCGTGGGGAAGCTGACCTCCTCCAGGAGAATACCGTCGATTTTAAACTCCGTTACCTCACCTACGATGTGTGCGATATAATTTACCGCATCCTTCGAGAAGGGATTAAGACGGCTTTTACCTCCGCTTTCAGCTTTGGCGTCAATCCAGTTTACATCGGTGTCCATATATTTTACCGCCATAGAGGGCTTTACCGTGGCGGCAGTGTCATCCGCGAAGCAGAAAATCCGGGCGATAACCTTTATGTTTTCATTTTCGAAAATGTCAAGAGCCTGTCTGACGGTGTTGTTATCGAAAAGAGCCAGTCTTGCCGTTACTGCGATTTCATTGAGAGAGGTATAGGAAAGCTTGCCTTCACTGTTTTTGAAGTCAATGAGGACACTGTTACAGTTCTTTCTTTTTACTTGTCGGGTGAATTCCTTTACGTATTCTTTGTCACCCAGCTTTTCTGCAGGCATATAAAGAGCCTTTACGTTTTCGCCGCCGAAGAAGTCGGATCGTAGCC
>JAZNMU010000128.1:0-32501 GCA_045579865.1 Acutalibacteraceae bacterium | reverse complement strand
GTTTTATTAGCAAACTTAAGTTTTCAAACAGATAATCCTGCCGAAAGGCTTGATTATATAAAATATTTTATTAAAGGAGATTGCTTTTTGAAAAAGACAATCAGAACAACGGAGATTGTAGCTTAACCGGGAGGAAGGCTTAATCTATCCGACCTCCCACACATTGAAGGTCAACAATTTTCAGGAGGAAAAACAATGAATAAAAATGACTATATAATTCGTAATGAAAGAAAAGAAGAACAAAGAGAAGTTGAGTTTCTTGTTAGAGAATCATTTTGGAATGTTTATCGTCCCGGCTGTCTTGAACACTATGTTCTGAATCAACTTCGTGATGATGCTGACTTTATTCCCGAGCTTAATTTTGTTATGGAAAAGGAAGGCAGAATCATAGGACAGAATATGTTTATGAAGGCCGTTATCAAGGCTGACAGTGGCAAAGATATTCCAATTCTCACAATGGGTCCTATCTGTATTGCAAATGAACTGAAGCGTCAGGGCTACGGCAAAATCCTGCTTGATTATTCACTGAAGAAGGCAACTGAAATGGGCTTTGGTGCAGTTTGCTTTGAGGGTAATATTGACTTTTACGGAAAAAGCGGATTTACCTTTGCATCTGATTTCAGCATCCGTTATCACGGATTGCCTGAAGGTGCAGATGCATCATTCTTCCTTTGCAAAGAACTGAAAAGAGGCTATCTTGACGGTATTACAGGTGAATATTCTCCGCCTCAGGGGTATTTTGTAAATGAAGCCGATGCTGAAGAATTCGACAAGCAATTCCCGCCGAAAGAAAAATTGAAACTTCCGACACAACTTTTCTAAATACGAACCAATACAAAGGGCAGGACATTTCGGTGTTCTGCCCGATTTTTTTATTTGTGGGCAGTTTTCGTTTGTTTGAAAAATTTATATTTTTTTCAACAGAGCCATTTTTGAGTGCATTTTGCCCTTTGTACTACGGGCAGAATGCACCGATTTTTAATGGAAATTTTGCTGACGGGGTACTGTTCATTTTGCAAATTTCTATCGTCTGATTTGCCAAATTTTTATTATACGAGCCGAAGAAGAAATGCGTTGTTTCATCAGCTTTTCGCATTCACACAAACCGCCTTATATACTTAAAGATACTACTAACTAAAGTAAAGATATATTTTCTTTTTTCGGCTAGTATATAACTTTCAGTCTTACTCTACTCAGTATTATTACTTGCGAGTTTTACGGAGACCTGATGCGTGTTTTCGGTATATCTAAAACATATAGCTTTGCAGGTTTGCCTTTGCCCTGATATTTACGACGGAGCAGATTATATTTTTCAAGCTCACGCTGCAACCTTGTTGCTTTATCGTGTCCGCAACCGAGCTTTTCACTTGTTTCGTCAATGGTATAAAAGATAAAGACCTCTCTGTTTTTATCGCACCAACCATTGATTGCTGATAACTGCATTCTGTCAAGCATTAAGCCATAAAGTAGTTTTGCTTCAGCAGATAAATCTTTATATTGCTCTGTAAACAACACCTTCGGCATTTTGAAGAAGATTTGACTCTGCTGTTCTTCGTAAACAATATCAATATTCAGATGCATCACTCTCCTTTCTTTTTTCGGTAGCCGCTACCAAAAATTATTCACCCATCAGGCGTAGGGCAGTAACGGCTTGACCTGCAATACTTATCAACTCTGTATTATCGGGTGCTTTAGTAGATTCTTTGAAAGTCATTCGTATTTTACGTATTGCTTTTTCAATCTCTCTGCAGGTGCATCCGTTTTTCAATGCGGAAATAGAAAGGCTTGCTATAAAAATACAGTGATTCTGTGAAACCTTATCTTGAATCAACATTCTACCAATCTGTTCAAGTATTCCGTCTTTGCTTTTTATTGTCCATGTAGCATCATCTGAATACCAAAGCAGTTTTCCATCGGTGATTTCGGTAGCCGCTTCCGATATTAACTGAGCAGCTTTGTTTATATACATTGTGTTGACATCGTGTCTGCGACTACGTCTGCTATTCGGCACATCAAGTCTTGGCCTGCCACGACCACGCTTTATTTCTTTCATTAATATTCCTCCTTAAAATGTGTGTTTTCGGGTTGTTTTTTGATGATTTTTTCCTCTATAACGGCTTTGATTTTGTCGACAGGGTAATTTCATTGAAAGTCTGAAAAACAGCTCAGAAAGGTGAAAATTATGCACCGACAAATATATTTATTTTGCTTTTTGCACCTCCTGAAATTCATTATAGAGAGCCATTGACAATAAATCAATGATTTTGTATAATGTTTATTGGAGTGATATGAATTATCCAAAATCTCAAAAATCTACATTCTCCAAAAAAAGGTGCATTATGAAAAAAGATTATTCTGAATATCAGCGAACTGAATACGACAAATACTTGTTTCGTCGTTCTAACAGAAATGATGTTTTATTGGATTACTTTGCAAATTATGTGCGTTTTGATTATGAATCGAAAACTGTCGGAATAAGGGTTGATGACAGAAATGAATATCCGTCAATGGAGTTTTCTATCGAGGATTATGAGAAAGAAGAGGCAGAACGAACAGGTAAGGAATATAAAAAATACGAACCTTCACCTGAAGAACAAAAGGCTGAACTAGAGGAAACCCAAGCTGATTATGACAAAATGAAGTGCAGATATGATTTTCGCTTAGGTTCAGATGCAGGTGTTCTTTGCGACGATACAGGTGTTATAGAAAATCCGCTTATCAATGTTTTTAGCGGTTCTTACATAACCCTCAAATACGGTGAAGGTATATTGGATTTCATTTATGCAGATTTTATGACCCCCTTCAAAAAGGCGTATGAATCAGCACAGCTTGAAAAAATGCTTGTTGAGTTCGGCAGAGAATTTAACAAAGAAAAAACTCCTCAGCCGAAAAAAGCTGAAGAGCCACATAAAATATATAATGAAAATCAGATATATGTTGAAAATTTTTATTCTTATGAAATGACCTTTTATGAAATAAAAGACATTGCATTTGCTTCATTATATTCTGCTATATGTCCGCCGAATTTTATAGATAGAAATTATGATAAAGCAAAAAAATTAAAGTGGTATTTAAGCTATCTTTTATGGTTGCAGGATGAATACAGAGAAATGATAGAGTTCTGCTATGACGAAGATTTTTATCCTGATATACTTGGTTCTCTTTATCCGAGCGAAAGATTAAGATTGTACAGAACAATACATGATTTACCATTTAGTTTTGACAGAACAGAAGAGCTATCGATATCCAACAGAATGGGCGGCAAAGAAATGCCATACGGTATGCCAATCAATGAGATTTTGGATAGAATTAAGGCAATGAGCGGAGAACCCACCGAAGCAGAAAAACAATTTGCAGAAAAATATAATATCTCTGTCGGCACACTGAAAGCTTGTATTGCACATCCTTCATTTATGAGTATAACATACAGCTTCCGCAGTGTTGCAGATATTCTTGAGCTTGAATTTACAAAAATGCTTGAGCAGAACGTTCATTTCCGTAAATGCAAGCGCTGTGGGAAGTATTTCATAATGAAGGGTAAATACGATACCCGGTACTGCGACAGAGTTGCAGAGGGAGAAAGCCGTAGCTGTCAGGAATTTGCTGCTGCCGAAAACTATAAAGCAAAGCATGCCGATGATAAAGCTACCGCTATTTACAGTAAATATTACAAGCGTTATTCGGCAAGGGTAAAGGTCAGACAGATTAAAGAGGCAGACTTCAAAAAGTGGAAATATCAGGCTATGACAAAGCGTGATGAATGTACCAATGGCAATATTACACCTGAAGAGTTTACAGAGTGGATGGAAGAGTGTTTTCCGAACAGAAAACCAAAGAAATAATTCTTAAAATCTACATAAAAAATACCCCGATATTGCTTTCACATTATGTGAGCAATATCGGGGTATTTTGTTTAAACGAAAGTCTGATTACTCAGTTTCTTCTACTTCGTCATTTGTAGTAGCATTTTTCGATGCCTTCTTGGACTGATTAATTCTAATTAGTTCTTGCATAACAGAAATCAGTTTCTTAGAATTGAAGATCTTATATACTAATTCTTCGAGTTCTTCTCGAGTAGCACAAGATAGAACATATCCAGAACTTCCTGTTGAAATGCTTCTCGCAACGCTTTCTTCAAGAATAATATTTACAGGATAATTAGATGTATCATATTTTACAAAAAATACTCTATACTTATATTTATCGTACTCGGGAGTGTAAAGAAAACATTCAAATTTGTGTGTATCTTGTCCGATTTTCCCCAAATCATCCTGAATATCTATTTCTCTATCAACAGTACCAGCACCTAACGCAGCAGTTATAGAAGAAAAACCCTGTTTTGTATATGAAAAAACATGCCCGCTATAAGCAGTAACATTACCACATATGATTCCTTTTGTTTCTTCAGATAACTGTGATAATATTTCAGCAATAACCTTTTCCGGTGCCGTTAAATCAATGTCGTTAAAATCTAATCTATCGCTAATATTAAGTTTCTTCTCCATAAGAATAATCCTCCTTAATTTCAAAAACAATTGGCAAATGGTCGCTAATAGTTATATCTGGATGTCCGTTTGAATCCAATAAATATTTTGATGATGTTTCGGTTATTATTTTTAAGCTATCATCTATAAATCTTTCTCTTAATGCTGGTCTGATAATAACTTGATCGTAAAGATTCCAGTATGTATTTATTGAACCGCTGTTATTATGATAATATGTACCATATGGTTGCTCTGTATCTCCGAGAAAACGCCACATAGGATTATAAAACATTGCATATTCATTACCAGCGACTTTTCTTGTCCTTCGTATAGTTTCTGCATATATTGGTAAACTATGAAAATACCGAGCATCAATACAACTTGAATCGTACGGGTTAATATTAAAATCGCCAACTATCATTGTGTTTTCTGATTCTAAGTCTTTTTCAACGGCACATATTTCACGCATTAACTGCTGAATCAGTATTTCTCTTTGGGCTTCGTGGTCGGAATAAATTTTGCTATTTAAATGAGTGCAACACAATATATCTTTTCCGTTAATAATTTGTATAGTTGAGTGATCGCAATCAAACCTCATTTCGACATTGCAGATAGTACCGATTATAATAATACGCTCACAGCAACTATCATACTTCTGCATTTTTATTCCATACTGTAGCAGTAAAGAGCTCAACAAATCATCTACATTTGCAACATATTCAGCTAAAACAAAAATGGAAGCATTATTTTCAGTAATAAGTTCACAGATCGTTGAATTAATATCTGCATTCTTATGAGTGTTCCAAAACAACACTTTCAAATGTATGTAGCACCTCCTCTCATTTTACTTGAGATAGAATTATAAATCATTATTCATACTATCAAATTTCTTTTGTAATTCATCCAAACCGATAAAATAATCTCTATAACATTTGGACACTTCTTCGGCAGCAGTCTTGTCGTCGGTAAATGGAATTTCAATTAATCGATATCTATCTCCCAAATCTTCTCGATTGGTCTGCATAAAAATTACGCGTTGCCATTGACTCTGAACATCTCGTAGTCTCATTGCCCAAAACAGATAGAAAGGATCAATCGGTGCATTTGACGAGACCGAGAATAGTAAAATTTCTTTTGTCAAAACCATTCTTTCTTGCCCAGGTAATATCATGCAAGGTTCGCCAATGTTCTTTGATGCTCGTGACGGGGTGGCAATCTCCCATGCTGAAATTCCACTTTCCTCGCCGTTCCAAAATTGTTTTGCAACAGGCTCTGGAACCATATTAGTGCTATTGGGATTAACTCTTCCAGCTCGGAGATCGACAACTTTGATATAGGGTATATCGCCTATTCTTATATCTGCAGAGGGACTTCCATGTCCTCCTCGAACAGAAATTATTCCATCATCAATCAAATCTCCAAGAGAACGCATCCTAAATCCCGGTAGCTTTTTCTTGACTTTTTCTTCCAGAACAGATTCTGATTTGTTTCCAGAAAAGGTGGGAACTGCGACGTATGATTTTGCCATTGCTTCGGCTTTGATATAGCCAGACGTAAATGTACTTTCGCCTCTCATCAAGGCTTCTACATCAATAATTGCTTTGTTATCGATGACATCTGTTCGGCTACCATTCTCATCAACAACAAACAAATCTAATCCGTCCTTGTTTAAGCCAATTGTGGGTGCATTAGAAACCCAGACATATCCGTCTCTAAACCATATTGGCGTATCGGCTTTTCTTCCTTTTCCAATCTTCTCAAAAATGTAAAAGTTGGTTTTTGCACGGCAAAATCCCTGAAAAGCTTCCATTGGAACGTTAAGTGCTCCACGGAGAATAAAGTGCGTATCCATCCATTCTCTAAACCATCGATAAGACTTTGAGAAAAAATATGTTTCAGGGAGAACAATACCTAATCGTCCGCCATTTTGAAGAATTTTCCATGCTCGTTCAACAAATGCTATACCCAACTCTGTTGTCGGCGCATAAGTATCTGACTTTAGACCACCCTTAGTATGTTTACAAATTTCGAGCTGTGAGCTTTTAGCGTCAGCAGCATTAATAACAAGATCTTTTCCGAACGGTGGGTTTGTCAAAACAGCAGTATATCTTCCTTCTCCTAATACGGATTGAATGCCCTTTGTATCACCCTTCCATTTACTCTCTCTGAGAGAATCGCCGTGGTGGGCATTCGTCGATCCGTCACCCATACCAACCATTAAAGCTCGAGTTAACTTAATGTTAGTTTTATCACGATCAACACCAAACAAGTTGTAATGGGCCCATTGCGTCGAAGCCTTTTCATTAATGCCTGTAGAAATAATCTTCATTAAAGCAGCTGACAAAAATCCGCCTGTACCGCAAGCTGGGTCAATAACTACATCCTTGTGCGTTATACACATCAATTCAGTTCCTGCCTCTATAACGCGGAGCGGCGTGTAGTATTGTCCATCTCCAAGTTTGAGTGTTGCATCCCGAAAAACTTGGAATGCCATCGACAAAGCTGTAGGTGCCATTTCTCCAATATTCATTCCCTGCAGCCTTAAAACAATTTCCTGTATAGTATCCGAATCAAGTAAAATACTATCAGGCTCGTCAAGAGCAAACAGTGCCGGATGCTTGCTTTTATAATTTGCAAACGCATCATTGATAGATTTGTGTGTTTGAGCAGGAGAATCACTTAATTGAAACAGTAGCGATTCATCTTTATCCCATTGGCCATCATGATCAGATTCCAACTTAATCAGTAGAATATTAGACATTTGATTTAGCTGATCTTCTCGACGGGTAGAGCGAGTATCACGGGAAGTAATTACACCAAGCAAAGAGGAAAATGCATTTTTCAACTCTCTTGTGGAAGGAACTTGCAAATCAGAATATGTGATTCTTTTATCACCGGCTAAAATGAAATTCTCTGTAGGCTTCGGTAATCCTAAGCCCTCCACGACCTTGAAACTCCCCGCAGAAGGAAGTTTATAAACACGGACAAATTCGGTTCCGTTTGTCCAAATTCCAAGCCGTGCATGAGGTTCAAGCCCTAAGTAAATCTTCAGTTGGCTAATACCCTCATTCTTGTTAGGTTCCTTACATTCGATAATTGCCACGATGTGTTCGTAGTCGTTTACAAACTCAACGTCATCAAATAAGGCAATATCCACAGGATATCCTTTGAAACTTCTTTTTGATTCTCGATTAGTTGCCTCAGAAGGCGTTTTTGGAACATGCCATTCCGTATCATCAGAATGAGGTGAAGGGCAAATAATCTGTTCTCTTTCCCATCCCAATGAAAGAAGCTTTTCTAATACAGGGAGACGGGTTAAGTGATGCTCTTTAAATGATTTGGATTCGTAAGCCATTTTTTCTGCTCCTTACCTTATTCTTCAGTGCTATAAAAATCATCTAATACATAAGTCTGTACTGGGGTAATATAAAGTTCATATCTTTTAACAAGTCTCACCAACTCATTACCGTCAATAAGTGTAATCGGTGAGCCTTCTCTTGCGGCAACTCGTGCTGAGTTTGTAAATCTGCCATTTGTTATGAATACACCATAATCAGCCTGATATTTATTCATAGCACCTAAAAATTGATTTATTTCAGGTTCCCTTACGGGTGCTACATTGTATCTTTTACACTGAATTACAACTCGTGTTGTTCTGAAATCATTGGCATCAATATGATAGCCATATCCGTCAATACCGCCGTCATTACTGATTTGAACACCTTTCTCAGTAAATTCAACACCCATTTTATTTAATAGTGCTCTTGAAAAAGCTTCAAACTTCTTTGGTGACATCTTTGAAATAGCAGCAAGAAGAGTTTCTTTGAACTCATCTTTGATTTTTTCTTCAGCCTGAGTTTCTTCTTCACTATCAGAAACATCAACAACTTTATTCTTCTTATTATTTTTGCTTAATTCTTCCCAGTGTACCTTTGATGCCTCGATAACATCTTTTTGTACATCAAGTGCATCAACATCAAGATATAACCCCTTTTCTGTTAATGTAACAGGTGAAGTATCTGTATAAGTTAATAACCCCATAAAATACAGGTCTTTAATAGCAAAATTGAATTTAAAATTAAATTCCTTGTATGTATTGCCGGTTTTCTTTGATTTCTTTTCCAACTCAGCATATTCAGCAATTTGGTCATCCATATCAGCTATTCTTTCTTTGATTTCAGAACGTTCCAACTGACCGCCTGCAGCCTGAAGCACTTTCAGAATAGGAATAATCAAATATGCTATTTTACCATCTGAGGACAAATCTTTTAAGTTCATAACTCTATCTCCCTGCATTTTATAAATAATGACACAAAAATCTATAATTATACATTATGTATTATACTATAAATTGCACTCCGTTTGCAATAGCTAAAGGAAATTAGTATCTTCTTTTCAGTTGTTTTTATTAGTAATAACATTATAAAAATTCAGGTTTAATTTGGTTATAATAAACGCAGCACAGTTTACTGTTTCTGTAATCTGTGCCGCATTATATAATATAAATTATTTATAGATTAGCTCATTCAAAACAATCTCTCTTACCCTTGCCTCAATGTTTTGCACACGGCATACCCACTCCATTTGATTTTCTTCTTTAAACTGTTCGGTTATGCCTTCTGCAGTTTTCATCTGCTCAACAAGCATATCAAACATTGCTCTTGCCTGATTTTCTATATCGGCACAGTGCTGGTAAAGTCTGCCTTCTGTGAGTAAGGTTATAAATAACGCTTTCTTATGTTTAAGAAGGTAATCTTTATGTAACATACCCCATTTACCGAGGCGGATTGCTGTTTCCTCGGGTGGCAGAGCGAGGTTAGGTATCATATAATCTGCGACCTGTCTGTAAGTAATGTTTGCCATAATTGTCATCCTTTCTGATTTGTAATAAAAGTGTCGTATGCGAATCTTGCTCCGAGTCTGAAGCCCGATATAAAGCTGTCAGCATTACTTGTTGTTGAAAATTCAATATATGAACTTACATAGCTTTGAAACAGCTCCTTATCTTCACCGTTCAGTCTTGCGGTGAGCTGTTCTTCTTTCTCTGCGAGCTTGCTCAATTTCTTTTTGAGCTTCGATGTTAATTCTGAATTAACTTCTTGTGGCTCAAGGTTACCGTAATAAAATTCTTCAATGATATTAGCCATAATATCACCACTTTCAATGCTCACTCTTATCAATGATTTTCAGCAATAGCTCATCAACATCCTCGGTGGGCAAATTTTCAGCCAAGAGCATATTGCGAAACTCATTCATGCCATTGATAAGTAAGTTGCACTCAAAATCCGTAAACTTAATTTTAGTCTTTCTTTCCATAACAAAAACCTCCTGTTACTTGGTAATTACATTTTACCTTATAACGGGAGGTTAGTCGAATGTACGGATTTAATTTTGGTAGCGGCTACCGAAATACTATCACTCCGCAGAATCAGCCTGTTTATTTTCGTAATACTTGATAATATCAGGCAGAATTACTCTGGCGAGCATTTCAAGAGCACCTTCCGGTGGTTGGTAATTCTCCGTATTAAATGAGCAAATCTCTTCACCTGCTTCAAGAGAAACAAATGCCAAGGGGGCTCCTTTACGAATTAATTCTCTTTGCTCTTCAGACATTGCTTCAAAATATTCCTTTTGAATATCCGATAGTGTCGTTTCATTAAATGACTGCATAAAAAATCCTCCTTATAATTTGGTAATACCATTTTACAAAGAGGATTATTTTTTGTCGAATATGCGGATTATATCATTTTGAAATGCTTAAGTGCGTTAATTATAGCTTTCTCCTTTTCGGGAGGACATTGGGGTACTTTGCTCTTGCCTTCGCCTTTGTTGTAGTTTTCTCGTTCAATGATACCGCACTTAGCTTTCACCTGCGAAATATACAACGTTGACACCTTTAAACCAAACTTATCAAGCACATAATCCTTTATCTCATGATAAGTCGCTTTTGCCTCTGAAGCAGTTAAATCAAACTCGTCAAGGTTAATTTCAAAGTCGATATGTGTATCTGGATTTTTTCTAACCAACTGAACAACCGTCTCGACATGATTCGTATGCGGGAACATATCCACGGGCTGAATCTTTTCCACCTTATATCCGTTTTTACATAGGTACGCAAGATCTCTTGCCTGAGTTTCCACATTACAGGAAATATAGACTATCTTTTTCGGTGCGAGAGTCACCGTGCTTTTAAGGAACTTCACATCACTGCCTGCACGGGGCGGATCCATAAGGAGAACGTCCACCTTTTCTCTCTCCTCGGCCATAGCAACCATAAAGTCGCCTGCATCATCACAGTAGAAGGAAATGTTTTCCACGCCGTTGAGCTTTGCATTGTTTTTCGCATCCTTTACCGCCTGAGCATTCAGCTCCACGCCGATGACCTCTTTTGCCTTATCCGAGGCTACGAGACCGATGGTGCCGATACCGCAGTAGGCATCGAAAACTCTTTCCTTACCTGTCAGATTAGCAAATTCTATTGCCTTTCCGTACAGCTTTTCTGTCTGTACAGGGTTGATCTGATAAAAGGATTTAGCTGAAATACGGAACTTTTTACCGCAGAGAATATCCGTTATGTAGCCCTTGCCGTAAAGAATTGTCTCCTTTTCGCCCAGGACAAGACTGGTCTTTCCGCCGTTTATATTCCACACAACGGTGGTTATATCCTTGTGCCTTCTGAGAAGCTCATTTACAAATTCATCCTTCTTCGGAAAAATGTTTGTACCGCTTACCAGAACTACCATAATCTCGTTTGTGGCAAAGCCTCTTTTTACGAGGACATGACGAAGAAAGCCTCTGCCCGTATCCTCATTATAGGAGGTAAGCTTGAATCTCGGGAGAAGTATTCTTACATCATTTATAATCTCGTCTGCCTTTTCGTCCTCTATCATACATTTTTCCACAGGGACGATATTATGACTCGATGACTGATAGACACCTGAAATGATTCTGCCTCTCGAATAACCGAAAGCCGCCTGTACCTTATTGCGGTAATGGTACGGTTTATCCATACCGATAATTTCTTCCACGTGACCGAAGCGACCGAGATTTTTGATGGTCTTCGCCATTTTAAAGCTGAGCTGCTCTTCATATGTCATATTCTGAAGCTGACAGCCGCCGCATTTTTTGTAAAAGGGGCAGGAGTTACCCTTACCCCTTTTCTGTGTAGTTTTATTGTTTTTCACCGTTTATCTCCTGAAAATAACTTTAAGGGGGTGCTTTCTGCCGCCGCCTGTGTACTTTTTCATACAGTGCTTTGCAGATGCACCTACGATTACGAGAGTAGTAAATGCCATAAAGGTTGCCAAGGGTTCTGACGTCTTTTTCATTTTAACTTCCGCCTTTCACTTTAAGGTCTGAATTTCGTCAACTTAAAACATTACAGTAAATCCGTATTTATATTCCTTACCTGAAAGATTTTTATATTCATCCAGAGTATGTGAGCCCCAGCTGTCATAACCGCCCACACCCATCTGTCTTGCCACGGCTCTGAAATAAAGAGTGTCCCTTTCGGGAAGCTCGTGAATGTGGGGAGCATTTTCCAGATCGTCCGCTGTGTAGGGAGAAAGGTTGATTTCCATTTCACTGTCCGCTACGAAGGTTATGGCTGATGTGCTGTCACCTTTTTTCACTGTGGCTTTTCTTACACCGGTTCTTTCGCCGTATTCCTGAGGCTTCTGATAGGGAACGAAAAGCTCCTTCACTGATGTTTTATAAAGGCCGATGTAGGCGCTCTCATTTCTGTCGATATAGTTTTCGTGGGGACCTCTGCCTAAATATTCGAGTCTCTCATATTCGGCAGAAATCGGGAAAACAAGTGAGATTTCGGGAATATCGGGAAGGCCTTCCTCGGCGTTAAAGCTATAGTCGATATGAATACCCTTACTGCCTACGGTAAAGATTATCTTGCCCTTACATTCGGGAGAGGTATAAACAGAAAAATTCATTTCCACAGTAACGCTTTTTCCGTTATTTTTTATTCCGCTGATGCCTGAGCCTGCTAATTTGCCCGCATATTTCCAGCATCCGCAGCGTACAGCCTGCTTGTTGCCCCTGTCGTTATCGGTAATGGCTCTCCAGAAATTAAGCTCCATATCACCCTTAAGAAGCTCTGTGCCTTTATATTTTACGGAATAGAGCTTATTATTTCTGCGTGAGAAGCATACCTCCGTATCTCCTCCGTAAATTTTAAGAGTACCGTAATTGATTTTTACATTCATTTCCTCGCCTTCGATGTCTGCTTTCGGGAAGGCGTATTCGTTGATAATAAACTGCGCTCTGGCTACGGTGTGACCCGCCTTAGCCCAGAGAGTACTTCTCTTAAGCTCGAGCATAACATTCAGATAGCATTCGGTAGCAGGTACTCTGTCGAGAGAAAGCTCAACTACCCTGCTTTCACCCGGTTCAAGATCGAGAGAAAGGTCACCGCTTGCATTGACTCTGTTTTCGCTTACTAACTGCCAGTGAAGATTATATTCATTAAGATTAGTGAAAAGGAAATTATTCTTTACTTCAAAGATGCCATTTTTCGCGTCAATTTCCCTAAAGGAAACATTCTGATAAAGATGCTTCATTTCCTTTATGGCAGGCTTTAATTCTCTGTCGGCAAATACGAGACCGTTACCGCAGAAGTGGCCGTCGTGGGTAATTTCACCGCTGTCACCGCCGTAGCCGATGAAGGAGGTGCCGTCATCCTTCTTTATTCTTACGCCCTGATCCACGAAGTCCCATACAAAGACACCGAAGAAAGAGGGGTATTTACCCATAAGCTCGAAGTATTTTTCGTTACCGCCGCAGGAGTTACCCATACAGTGTGAAAACTCGCAGAGCATCCAGGGCTTTTCCGGGTGGGCAAGAATATCCTTTTCCAGATTCCACGGATAGGGATACATCTGTGAATAAATGTCAGTGACATTCTTATCAAAATCAAAGGTTTCTTTGTGCCAGATTGACTCATAATGGACAGGTCTCGAGGGGTCAACAGAATTCAGATAATCGTGCATTTTAAGGAAGTTTGCACCGCCGCTGCACTCATTACCGAGTGACCATATAATTATACTGGGATGGTTTTTATCTCTTTCATAAAGAGACTCTATTCTGTCCACACATGAAGGGAGCCATTCCTCTCTGCCGTCGGGAAGAAGAGGTGTTTCCTCACCTGCGGTCATAAAGCGTGTGCCGTGGGATTCCAGGTTGTTTTCATCGATAACATAAAGACCGTATTCATCACAAAGATCATACCATAAGGGCTGATTGGGGTAGTGTGAGGTACGCACGGCATTTATGTTATGCTGCTTCATAATAAGGATGTCCTTTATCATCAGCTCCTTAGAAACCACTCTGCCCGTGTCACAGGAAAACTCGTGACGGTTAACACCCTTTAAAAGGAGTCGTTTACCGTTAAAGTAAAGAACGCTGTCCTTAATTTCGATGTGTCTGAAGCCTGTCTTAGCGCTGACATATTCCATATACACACCGTCACGGTCTCTGATGGAAATGACTACATTGTAAAGATAGGGATTTTCCGCACTCCAGAGAGTGATATAGGGAAGAGTAGCCTTAAGCTGAGCCTTATCGTCATTTTCTGCTATTACAGAATCAGTGGCTACGATGTCACCGTTCATATCATAAACCGTAAGCTCAAGCTCTGTATAGTCAGCCTTTTCACCTAAAAGCACCTGTGCTTTGACAGTTCCGTTCTTATAGTCTGAAAGCTCGGGGAGTGCCTCCACTTTAAAGTCGGCGATGTACTGCTTACCTGTGGTATAAAGGTAACCCTCTCTGAAAATACCTGCCAGACGGAAAAAGTCCTGATCCTCCAGCCAGCTGGCTGTACTCCAGCGGTAAACCTCCACTGCGAGAGTGTTTTCTCCCTCTGTGAGAAGGTCAGTAATATCAAATTCGCTGTGTCTGAAGGTACCTTCACTGTAAGCACATCTTACTCCGTTTACATAAAGATAATAGGCACTTTCCACACCCTCAAAGGTGATAATCACTCTTTCCTTTCTGAAGCCCTCAGGAAGAGTAAACTTTCTGACATAACAGCCTACAGGGTTATATTCCGTGGGAGCGAAAGGAGGCTGAGGCTCCTGAATTTTCTCCCAGGGATACTGTGTATTCGAATAAATGGGATAGTCGTAGCCCTCCATCTGCCAGGAGGAAGGAACGGGAATGGTGTCCCACTCTGCAGAATCAAAATCGGTGGCGTAAAAGCCTTCTTCCTTTTCTCTGTAGGTATCGAAAAGTCTGAACTTCCACTCTCCGCAGAGATCGAAGTATCTCTTTGAAAGATACCTTTCACCCTTCTTTGCTTCGTCTAAATTTTCATAGGGCATAAAAGTAGCCTTGGAAGGAAGTCGGTTTATGCCTGTTACCGTAGGGTCGCTGTTCCATTCGGTAAAGCCGTTGATTGCTTTCATATTTTCTTACCTCTCTTATTTGAGATTAACCTTGTGTTCGAGTATGTAGCCTGTCAGCCATAAAAGACCGAAGGCGAAAAATCCGCTGAAAAGAGTACCGCCCACACCGTAGGAAAGAAGTGCTTCTTCGACTCTTCCCATCTGCTCGAAGGCGAAGAAAACTCTGTCACTTCCCACATTGAAGGTTATGGGTATGTACTGAGTGAGAACATTTCCTATGGTATTATTCAGCGAGAAAATAACGAGGAAAATCAGTCCGCCGATAAATTTCGGATGAGACTGAAGTAAACGCGTATTTGCCACAGTTACGGTAAAGTAAACAAAGGACACGTAAGTAAAAATAGTAATAATCGCCCAGACAGCCGCCACAAAGAGAAGCGCCATAACAGTGGAGGCGGAAGGAAGCATTTCTAAAAGACCGCTGAGACTTATAGCATCGGAAACGAGAGTGAAATAGCCTGAGCTTTTCTCTCTGGCATAAAAGAAAATCATAACCAGAGTAAGCGCCATAAGAAGAAATGAAGCCACTATCCATATAAAGGAGACTATTACCTTTGAAATGAGAAGGTTACTGCACTTTACGGGAAGAGTAAGGGTAAGATAACCCTGTCTGCCGAAAAGAGTATCATAAAAGTTCTTTATAACAGATACGAGGGTGATTATCACCGTGATGAAGCCTGCCGCATAAAGTGCAAAGCAGCTCATCACACCAAGCCAGGTGGCAGATGAAAGGAGAGAAAGTCCCATAACGGCAGAAATAACAATAACTGCAGTGTAAATGGACATAGTATATCTTGCCGAGTGTCGGAGCTCGTGCTTAATGAGTTTACCAAGCATAGCTGAACACCTCCTTGAAGACCTCTTCCACGCTCTGACCCTTTTCTCTGATTTCATCCACGTGAGAATTAACTATGAGTCTGCCTCCGCTTATCATAAGCACACGGTTAAAAATACGCTCCACATCACCGATAAGGTGGGTAGAAATGAGAACCGTAGAATCTTTGGCGTAGTTATTCATAATCAGATCCAGAACGAAGCTTCTAGCCGCCGGGTCAAGACCGCCTAAGGGCTCATCGAGAATATAAAGCTTCGCTTTGCGGCACATAACGAGGATAAGACTGAGCTTTTCCTGCTGACCCTTTGACATAGTCTTAAGACGCTGATTTTCATCCAGACCGAAATCACGCACCATCTTTTCAGCCTTTGCTCTGTCGAAATCTGCATAAAAGTCGCTGAAATAGCTTATGGCATCCTTCGGCTTCATCCAGTCGGGAAGATAGGATTTGTCGGGAAGATAAGCTACGATGCTTTTGGTGTAGGGGCCCGGCTCCTCGTTATCTATTCTGACGGTGCCCGTATGGTCCTTGATAAGACCTGTGAGGATTTTTATAAGGGTTGTCTTGCCGCAGCCGTTAGGGCCTAAAAGTCCTACCACGGAGCCTTCGGCAATTTCGAAATTTATGTCATCCAGTACGGTTTTTCTGCCGTAGGATTTTTTCAGTGAAGAAACGTGAATAATGCTCATTTGCTTTTTCCAACTTTCCCGATAAGTTTTACTATACTCTTTTTAACCGCTTTTCTGAACTGAGCAGATACCACTGCATAGGCTCCGAATGCCCAGAGTGCCTGCAGTATGATTATGGTCACAGGACTGAAAAAAAGGGGCATATTGAGTATTACAGAAAGGAAAATAAGCACTAATGCCACTGCCTGTCCCGAAAGGAGAAGATTTGATGCCAGACGGTCACTGCTGTAAAGACCGTGTGCCCTTACGGCAAGCTCGGTAAGAGAGCATTTTCCCTTAAGGCAGACCAGAGAAGTAGCCTTTCCTTTTTCGCTGTCATTTCTGTAGGAAGCTACCACCTCGGCAGCCTTCTGTGAAAGAATCTTTACGGATACCACACTGAGGGAAAGTCTCTCAGCACAGGTGTTTTCATCGAGACAGGGTTCCTTACTTCCCACGAGAAGAACGAAGCCTGTTTTTTCGAAATCGGCGGCTATTTTTCTGAAGGAAGGAACCACCTTATATTTCACGAGGAAGGAAGCCACTAACTGACCCTCTACGGCCACATACATAACACTTTTCTTTCCCGCATAGGCCTTTTCCTCAGCCTGTGTGGGAGCTTCTATGCTGTGCTCGGTGAGCATCTGTCTGTTGCCGACCAAAACTCTTCTGTCAGCTACCCAGCAGGCAAAGCCTAATTTTTCCTCGTACTGAAGGTCACTCGCCTCAGGAAGCTCAATACCGAGAGCGTCGATGAAATCCGTAAAGCAGTCACCGACCATAGAGCCTCCCGCCTTAAGAGCTGCGGCAGCAAAAACAGCAGCATCGCTTTTCGAAATAAGTGAGCCTTTCACCTTTCTGAAGGATGAAACCTCACAGGTGAAAAATTCCTTTGCGCGGGCTGAAACAGCCTTGGTCTGCGAAAGCAGCTCGAGGGATTCGATGTCGTTTACTGCCACACCCTTTTCTGAAAGACGGGCAGAGGTGAAGTAAAATATCACACTGCTTACCAGCTCATTCATCACCGGAAGACAGAAGCAGACGGAAGCCACGAGAGGAGTTATAAATGAAACTGCATCCTTATTACGTGTAAACAGGATGATACCCGTCACGAAGCCCACGAGGAGAACTGCTATAGCAGTAAAGGAATAAAATCTTTCCTCGTCCTTTCTGGGTGCCTTGTCCTCTCTTATTCCGCTGTCCACGCGGCTTTCAGCACCGTAAATAACGGTGGGAACTGTCTTTTCGCTCAGGCCGTGAGCCACGATAAGAGCATCGTTTTTATTGGAAATATAGTGAATGCCCTCATATTCGCCCTTTTCCGAAAGAGCCTTGACGCTTTTCTGCGCCGTAAGGTCATCGAGATATGCACCGACAAAGCGGACAAAAACCGCAAAAGCAAGACACAGGGTATAGGGCTTGACGCCACTTACCCCCAGAGTGCCGAAGGCTGTGGTAATAACATTAAAGAGAATTACAAATACTGATACTATGAATGTTACGGAATTTTCATCAGGGCTGAGATAACGGATATTATTAAAGCCTAAGGTAAGCTCATTTTTAGCCATCACGCAGATAAGAACTGCCGAGAGTATATGGATGATACCGTAAATGAGACCGTGATGTGCTCCCTGCAAGCCATAGGCGGAGAAGGGCACCGTAAGAACTGCACTGACAATAAAGGCTATCAGAGCGAAAAGAAGTTTTTTCTTTGCTCCCTTGATTTTTACGGTGAGCTTTTCGTCGTAATCCTTGAGAGAGATGAAGTTCTGAGTGGTGTTCAGACGGCTTCTTTTTTTCTTTTTCTGTGCCTTTTCCACAGCGGCGAAAATGTCCTCGCCCTCATCAGCCTTCACCGAGTCCATCATACTGTCCTTACCCTTACCTGTGGGTGCAGACTCTAAGATAGTTTCATCAGACTCTTTATTTTTAAGAAAGCGGAAATGCTGAGTCAGGGCCACCTTCTTTTTCTGACTGTCCTGTATAGATTTACCTGCGGACTGGATATAGCCCTTAAGGTCAAAATGACGGGTAGCACCGGCATCAGTCTTATCGCTTTTTTCTCCGTCAAGACTGAAATATTTCGTTCCTGAAATATCATCCCCGCTCTTTTCAGAGTCAAAGGTTTTTACGTCCTCATCAAAGGAAGGTGCTTCATCGGAAACGGAGGATATATCCTCCATATCCTCTCTGTCACCGGAATAAACCCTTATTTCCTCTTCACTGTCTGAGGAAATATACTTTGCAGCTTCTTCAGATTTTTCCTGCTCTGTCTTTTCTTCTTCGGCTATTTCTTCGGCCGTAGGAATACCTAAATTTTTCAGAAGCTCATCGATGTCCACGCTCTGCTCCTCGTAGAGGCTTTCGTCCTTTACGTAAACATCAGCCTGTATCTGCTCGACAGGTGTGTGCGGAACGAAGGGCTTAAGAGGCTCTCTCGGCTTAGGCGGAGCTTTTTTCTCAGTAACGGGTGCTTTCTTACTTTTTTCCTTTTTCGCCTTCTTTTCCTTTTTCGGTATTTTCTCTTCCTTCACGGAGAAATCATCACCAAGGTCAAAAATATCGTACTCAGGCTCAGGCGTGTCTACTATCTTTTCTTTTTTGCTCTTTTTTTCTTTTTTGTTTTTCTTTGTTTTTTTATCCTTTTTAGAGCCGAGCTTAGACATAAGATCACTGTCGGCGAAATCATCTATAAGCTCTTCAAAGCTTCCGTCATCCTCCTGAACCTCAGGAGCAGAAGCATTAATATCTTCCATCTTAGAGTAAAATTCTTCCTTCTTTTTCAGAAACTCTTCATCATAAAGGTCGGAAGGATTAGTCTTGTCTGACATTTTTTTCAGTCCTTTCGGTAAAATTCAGAATTTATTTCGCCTTAATTCCCGAGCGCTGTCTGGAAACCTCATACATAAGTATGCCTGCGGCAACAGAAGCATTGAGGGATGTTATCTTGCCCTTCATAGGAAGTGACACAATGAAGTCGCTCTTTTCTCTTATCAGACGGCTGACCCCGTTACCCTCGGAGCCGACTACGAGAGCCACGCCCCCTGCGAAATCAGTTTCGCACCAGTTTTTACCGTCCATATCTGCCGAGTAAACCCAGATGCCCTTTTCCTTGAGCTCGTCTAAAGACGAGGCAAGATTACCCACACGGGCCACGGGCATATATTCCACGGCACCAGCGGAGGCTTTACCTACTGCCCAGGTAAGAGAAGCGTTTCTTCTTTTTGGTATGATAATACCGTGAGCGCCCGCTGTTTCGGCTGTACGGATAATGGCGCCGAGATTATGAGGGTCCTCGATACCGTCACAGACTATAATAAAGGGTGCTTCCCCTCTCTCCTCAGCTAAGGCTAAAATATCCTCTACCTCTGCATATTCGTGAGCGGCGGCATAGGCGGCTACACCCTGATGGTTGCCCTGGCCGCACATAAAGTCGAGCTTCTTTTTGTCAACCTCTTTGATTACGATTTTCTTTTCTCTGCACTCGGCAAGTATTCTGCCGATGGAGCCGTTTCTTTCACCCTTGACTACCAGTAAGGTGTCGATAGCTCTCTCGCTTCTGAGTGCTTCAGACACGGCATTTCTGCCGATAATCAGATTCTCATTCTGTCTTTCCTTATCTTTTTCCATTAAGTTAAACCTCCAATATATGAAAGTAAAAAATCAAATATCTATAATCGGTTAATTATAACATAAATGAGGAAGATATTATTTCTTATTTAGAATTATGCCATCCTCTCAGACCTTCTTCAATATATTTTTTCATAAAAAACTAAAAATACTTAAAAAGACTTGATTATTAGAGGAAAAATTGGCATAATTAGTACTGCGACAAAGGTCGCAGACAATGAATTCGGAATGCGGAATTGAAGGTCACTTCGTTCCAATTATATCCGTGTAAGGTAATTGTATAAAATAACCTTTACTCCGCCAGACTGCTTTGGCAATCTAAAAAGCGAAAAATCAATTATAATCTACTCTTTACCCTTTTCCGATTTTTTCTCTTTGCGAAAAGAAGTAAAAGATTATACTAACGTAAACCCGCGACCACAATTTTGCATTCTGCATTATGCATTTTGCATTCATCCAAAGGAGACATAAAATGATATTCAAAAAAAGCAAAGAATACACAGGTACATTCGAATATATGATAGTCGGTCTCGGTAATCCCGGCAGACAGTACGAGGGCACAAGACACAATGCAGGGTTTATCTGCATTGATGCCTTAGCGGAAAAATACTCCCTTAAAATTAATAAACTCAAATTCAAATCCCTTATAGATGAAGTAAGAATCGAAGGCAAGCGCTGTCTCATTCTCAAGCCTCAGACCTTTATGAATTTAAGCGGTGAAGCAGTAAGGGATACGGCAGAGTTTTACAAAATCCCACCCGAAAGAATCATCGTCATATCCGACGACATCAGCCTTGATCCCGGTAAAATGCGCATAAGAAGAAAAGGCAGTGACGGCGGACAGAACGGTCTGAAAAACATCATCTACCACCTTAAAAGCAACGAATTCCCCCGCATAAGAGTAGGTGTCGGTGCAAAGCCGAACCCTGAATATGATCTGGCTGACTGGGTGCTGTCAAGATTTACAAAAAAGGAAGCGGAAGAAATAAAAAAATGCGCCGAAAATGTAATCGATGCTATCGAAATTATGGTTACGGGTGATATTGATAAGGCTATGAGCAGACATAATTCATAAATCTGTGCAGATTTATGAGAATGAATAATTAATGATGAATAGTGAATAATTGTGGTCGCAGGGTAACTTGCGGTCACTTTTTTGTACTGCATGCGGAATAGTTCGAGAGGTAACGGAAAGACAGAAAAATCGTAAAAGGACAGGCTACATATGTAACCTGTCCTATATTTTTATTTTACCCTTACTGTTTTAACCTTACTGTATGCGCCGTAAATCTTCTTTCCATTTACTGTCTTGTAGGCTCTGAGCTTAATGTAATACTTCTTGCCTTTTTTCAGCTTTTTAAGTGTTACCTTCTTTGACTTCTGTTTTTTGACAGTAACGGATTTAGTGGTTTTATCGGTAAACTTTTTCGAAGTAGAGTATTTCACCTGGTAACCGTTTGCACCACTTACGGGAGTCCATACCACTGCGACAGTTTTTGTCTTTGCAGTTTTAAGGGATTTGATTACTGCCCTTGCAGGTTTGGTGGCGGTATTCAGAACCTTAGAGTTCTTTGACCAGCGTAATCTGCCGTCTTTTTTTGCAAAAGCCTTAACCTTGAATTTATAAGACTTTCCTGCTTTCAGCTTTTTGATTTTGTACTTGGTAACAGAAGCCTTTACGGTTTTTATTTTCTTATACTTCTTTGTCTTTGTATTGTACTGATAAATTTCGTATCCCGTAGCACCCTTGATCTTGCCCCATTTCAGAGTAATCGAGTCAGCTGTCTGAGTAGCCTTTACTGTGGTCATACTTTTCGGTGCCGATTCAAACTTTTCAGAAAACAGAACAAATTTCTGTGTGGGATCGGTAACGATTTTCTTTTTCTGAGTGCATCCGACGCAGTGCTTTATTACCGTATAGTTGTTGGTCAGAACATCTCTTTCCGCAGATACGGTTTTATAAATATGCCGGCCGTATTCACAGTAAGCATAATCGGCTGTTTTAGTTACATATAAATCGATAATGCCCTCCGAATTTTTGCCGTCCTCAGCGTTTTTTACAACCACATCAAGTCTTAAAAATCCGTCCTTTTCCACACTTATTCTTCCGTCAGCCGTAATCTCAGCCACCGCATTTTCCATATGGTCAAAGGTATAATCGCAGACAGTATAGCTGATACTTTTGTCCTCTGCCACGATTTCATCTCCGTTAATAAAGGCAAAGGGTAATTTTTCTCCGTCATATACCACCAGACAGCCTTCCTTCAGGAAGTATTCATCGATTTCATTAATGAGAACATACTGCTCGTCATAAATATACACACCGTTACGGTTGATGACAGTTACGCCGTTTGCGATACCGTTAGGATTATAGTAACGGTACAGGTACTTATCGTACTTTGCCCAACCGTCATAATAGCACTGACCTACCGCCATTGTTTCCCTGCGTTCGGGAGTTTCCGTATATTCGATTCCGTCATGTATACCGTCAGCATCCTGACGCTTGGTATCAGTGTGATAGTAATGTCCGCCAGGGAAAACGGCCTGACCTGAATAATTTCCCGTATAGTCGGGTCCTTTCTCTGTAAACATCCACATCTTAGAGTCAATCTGTACTGCGGCACAGTTATACTGATGAAGTGCATAGTCTATACCCTCATAATAAGGAATCACACCTTCGACAGAGGCAACATATATATTCTTTGCTATAAGCTCCGCATCAGTAACGCCGTAGCTTTCATTCTGCAAATCATACATAGTCCACTTTCCGTCGATATGAGCGAATACCGAAATATTTTCGGGATAGGTGTAGTTCGCACAGAGCTCTTTCTGACTTTTCTTTGTCATATCTCCCGTATACGAGCGGATGACAACACTCTTTATACCTGCAGAGCGCATCATATCTCTCATAAGATAAACAATACCGCCCTTGCCGCCTTTTCCGTTGACAAGAACATCTGCAGAATATTCATTATGTGCGGTTTCTTCAATTTTGATGTTGGCCTTTATCCACTTTACCGCTGCCTCAGCCTTCTGAGAGTCCGATGTGCAGTCTGACGTTATTTTTTCCGTCTGCGTTTTTATCGCCTCGAAGTCCACGGGAGAACCGAAATCAAGAGTCAAAGCGAAGTAAGGATTATTGTTTACATACATTTCATTAAGATAAGTATATGTTGCTTTAAGTGCAGACAGTGATTTTTCATAGCATCCTGTTTCTTCTGCAGAAACTCCGAACAAAAGAGAAGCTATAACCGTCAGCACGAAAAACAATGTAGCTGACATTTTAAAAAACATCTTTTTCATAACCTTTCCTCCTTATTAAATATCAGAACCTTTTATCGGATTTTTACACTCTTAACCTTACTGTATGCACCGTAAATCTTTTTTCCGTTTACTGTTCTGAAGGCCCTTACCTTAATGTAATACTTTTTGCCTTTTTTGAGCTTTTTGAGTGTTACCTTCTTTGATTTCTGTTTCTGAACGGTAGCGTATTTGGTTGTTTTATTCGTGAATTTGTCTGAGGTGGAGTATCTTACCTGATATCCGCTTGCGCCGCTTACGGTGTCCCAGACTACCGTGACGGTTTTTGCTTTGGCGGATTTAATAGATCTGATTACGGCTTTTTTCGGCTTGGTGGCTGTGGTGAAAACCTTCGAAGCCGTTCCCCACAGAGTTTTTCCGTTTTTATTACGGTATGCTTTAACTTTGAATTTATATGTTTTTCCGGCTTTAAGACCCGTAACCTTGTACTTTACGGTTTTTCCCGATTTTACGGTTTTAATCTTTTTGTATTTGTTCGTTTTGGAATCGTAACGGTAAATAGCATAACCGTCGGCACCGACTGCCTTTTCCCATTTGAGGGTAACAGAGTCTGCCGTCTGAGATGCTGAGACAATCTTCACCCTTTGCGGAGCAGTCATAGTCTCGATAGAGCTTATAACATTATTGGAGTAATCCTTTACGATTGTTTTGGCTTTTTTACAGCCTACACACTCTTTAAGGGTGGTATATTCATTTTTACTGTCGTGTTTCGTTACGGAAACGGTTCTGTAAATGTGTCTGCCGTAATCACAGTCAGCGTACTGTGCTGTTTTGGTCACATAAACAGTGAGTGCACCGTCCATACGTACCACCCCGTCTTCGGATATTTCCTTATAACAGAGCATAATATAGCCGTCTTTTTTTACGGAAATCTTTCCGTCCTTGCCCACGGTAGCTCTGCCGCTTTCCTCATAGGAATCAAGAGTGCCGTCGAAATAAAACTCTATTTTCTTACCTCTCGTAAGCCACAAGGAATCCTTACGGAAAGTAAAGGAAATGGGCTCTCCGTCATAAAGCACCAAGCATCCTTTTTCGAGAAAATACTCTTCTATTCCATTGGTGAGAACATATTCGTCGTCGTATATATAATCCTTCCCGTCCTTTATTATCAGATGCTGGAAGCTTATTCCGTTGGGATGAACATAGCGCCAAGACAGATTACTGTAATTTATCCAGCCGTTTTTATAACATTCGCCGTTAATCATACTCTTTCGGCGTTCGGGATTCACAGTATATTCCCAGCCGTCTTTTCCGAATCCGTCGGGATCATCGTATTTAACCGCCGTATCGAAATTATAAAAAACATTATGAGCAGAACCCGAGCTGAAATGTCCGAAAACAAGACAGTTGTTTTCTTTGTCAAAAGCATATGTTTTACCGTTTTTATAAATACCTGCCGCACCCTTCTGAAGAGGATAGTATATCTCACTGTAATAAGGCATAACACCCTCGATAGAGGTTATGAAATAATTATCAGCGATAAAGGTTGAATTCACAGAGGCATAAACATCGAAGAGCATATCAAAGAATTTCCACTCTCCGTCAAGATAAACAAAGGTGAAGGCGTGACCTACCGAATCTACATCTAAAATATATTTTTCATCAAGGGTATCCATGTCTCCCACATAGCCCGTGGCTGGAACAGAGATCACACCGACGCTGCGAAGCATATCGCTGAGAAGATAAGCATAGCCGAGACAGTTTCCCTCTCTGTTCAGAAGAACATCAACAGATGACTGATTTGATGTATCTTCATAATAATCTATATTTTCGGCTATCCATTCAGCAACAGCCGTAGCCTTCTGAGAATTGGTTTTACAGCTCTTAGTAATTTCCTTTGCCTTATTTTTAATAATTTCCTTATCCACGGGAGCACCGTAATGAAGAGTAAGTCCAAAATTATTACCTTTGCCGAGGTACATTTCATCCAGATACTCATATGTCGCATAAAGAGCAGGACCCGAGTACTTGCTGCAATAGGTTTTCGCTGAGGCACTGAAAATAAGCATCAGCACCATAACAGCCACAGCCATTATTACCTGTAAGCATCTTTTCTTCATCGTTTTTTCCTCCTTGTTTTCTTCTGATTTCATTGTACCGCTGTAACGCGCCCTCTGTCAATGAGCATAATACCCAAAGATTTGCCCTTCATAATCTATAACGGATTTTTACAGCAAAATGTTACAGTGAAAGAAAAAATCTTTCCGATTACTATTATAATTCATAATTTGTAGAATGTCAATCGTCATTTTATATATTTTATTCTGTATATTTATTTCACAATAACTAATATAATTTATATGGTGATGATAATGAATATAAATCAGAAGGATAAATATATAATGCTCGGTCTTAATATAGCCTACTACCGTAAGCTCAACGGCTTCACTCAGGAGAAGTTAGCGGAAAAATTAGGTCTTGACCGTACTACCATCAGTAAAATCGAGCTTGCCACAAGCGGTGTTTCCCTCGATGTAATTTTTGAGATAGCCGACCTTTTCGGCATAAAGGTCGATAAACTTTTTCAGTTCAGGGAATGAACATCAACCTACGGTTGCCACCTCTCCTTTCAGGAGAGGATTTTTCTTTACCCACGAAAAAAGGACACGGAAAATCCGTGCCCTTACATAGCCATAAATTAAACATTAAACAGGAAATGAACGATGTCGCCGTCCTTCATCACATATTCCTTGCCTTCGCTCTTGACTAAGCCCTTTTCCTTCGCTGCAGCGAGAGAGCCGAGCTCCATAAGAGTATCAAAGGAAACAACCTCGGCACGAATGAAGCCTCTTTCAAAGTCCGAGTGAATCTTGCCTGCTGCCTGAGGTGCCTTAGTGCCCTTTTTGATGGTCCAGGCTCTTACCTCGGGCTGACCTGCAGTAAGATAGGAAATGAGACCTAAAAGATTATAGCTTCTCTGGATAAGAAGGTCGAGACCGCTGTTTTCTACACCGAGGTCGGTGAGGAACATCTCTTTGTCTTCCTTTGAAAGAGAAGAAATTTCCGCTTCAAGACCTGCACAGATAGGAAGAACCTCCGAGCCCTCTGCCTTTGCTACTTCGCAGACAGCCTTGTAGTTTTCGTTAGTGTCAATACCCGAAACGAAATCTGCCTCACTCATATTACAGGCGTAGATAACAGGCTTTGATGTAAGAAGTGCGGCACCATCAAGAATTGCCTTTTCTTCTTCGGTGCATTCCACGCTTCTTGCCGGCTGTTCGTTTTCGAGAGCCTCTTTTACTCTCTTGAGGAAATCAAGCTCAGGTGCAAGGCTCTTGTCGCCCTTCATAGCCTTAGACACACGGTCAATTCTTCTGTCGATCATTTCAAGGTCAGAGAGAATAAGCTCAAGATTAATAGTTTCCATATCTCTCTTTGCATCGATTGAACCGTCAACGTGAATAATGTCATCGTCCTCGAAGCAACGAACAACATGAATAACCGCGTCAACCTCACGGATGTGTGAAAGGAACTTATTGCCGAGACCTTCACCCTTTGATGCGCCTCTTACGAGTCCTGCGATGTCCACGAATTCGATGGTGGCAGGGGTGAATTTCACGGGGTTATACATCTCTTTTAATTTATCGAGTCTGTAGTCAGGAACTGCAACCACGCCTACATTGGGCTCGATGGTGCAGAATGCATAGTTTGCACTCTGAGCACCTGCATTGGTGATTGCGTTAAAAAGTGTACTTTTGCCTACGTTTGGCAGACCTACTATACCAAGTTTCATATTTAAAACCTCATTGAAAATTAAATTCTGCGGACACGGCACGCCGTGCCCCTACATAATGTACATATATATTTGCGGCGGTGTATCACTTTGCCGTTTCGACACATTTCTCCGCCATTCTGCATTTTGCACTTTGCATTCTGCATTTACTCGGCGGTAGCCGAGATTAAAGCCTGCTCGATATCAGCGATGATGTCATCTGCATCCTCGATACCTACTGAAAGACGGATAAGGTCACTTCTTACGCCTGCTTCCTCAAGCTGTTTATCAGTAAGCTGACGGTGAGTGGTTGAGGCAGGATGAAGAACACAGGTCTTGCTGTCGGCTACGTGGGTAACGATGGAGGCAAGACGAAGAGAGTCCATAAACTTTGTAGCCGCCTCTCTGCCACCCTTGACACCGAAGGAAATTACACCGCAGGTTCCGTCAGGCATATATTTCTTTGCAAGAGCATACTGAGGGTCGCTTTCGAGACCGGGATAGGATACCCAGGAAACAAGTTCACTCTTTTCGAGATATTTTGCTACCTTGAGAGCGTTTTCACAGTGTCTTTCCATTCTTAAGGCAAGGGTTTCGAGACCGAGACCTAAAAGGAAAGCATTCTGAGGACCGGGAATGGAGCCAAGGTCACGCATAAGCTGAACTACACACTTGGTAATATATGCGCCCTTTCCGAAGCGCTCTGTGTAGGTAACACCGTGATAGGAGTCATCGGGCGTGGTAAGACCGGGATATTTGTCGCTCGCCGTCCAGTCGAAATTACCGCTGTCAACGATTACACCGCCTACCTGTGTAGCGTGGCCGTCCATATTTTTGGTGGTGGAGTGAGTGATGATGTCTACTCCGTATTTGAATGCCTGACATTTGATAGGTGTGGGGAAGGTGTTATCCACGATAAGGGGTACGCCGTGAGCGTGAGCGGCATTAGCGAACTTTTCGATGTCGAGAACCTGAAGCGAGGGGTTGGAAAGAGTTTCGCCGAAAACAGCCTTTGTGTTTTCTTTGAATGCGGCATTGAGCTCTTCCTCGGTGCAATCAGGTGTTACGAAGGTAAACTCGATGCCGAGCTTTCTCATTGTAACATTGAAAAGGTTAAAGGTACCGCCGTAGATAGCTGTGGATGCTACCACGTGGTCACCTGCCGAGCAGATATTGAAAATCGCAAAGAAGTTTGCAGCCTGTCCTGAAGAAGTAAGCACAGCGGCTACACCGCCTTCAAGGTCGGCAATTCTGGCAGCTACTGCATCGTTGGTAGGATTCTGCAGACGGGTATAGAAATAGCCCGATGCCTCCAGGTCGAAAAGCTTACCCATTTCTACACTTGAATCGTATTTGTATGTAGTGCTCTGACAGATGGGAATCTGTCTGGGTTCACCGTTTTTCGGTGTATATCCCGAATGGATACATTTGGTGGCAATTTTATAATTACTCACTGTAATCATCCTCTTTTCTTTATGTTAATTTCACAGTGTCTTTCACTTTTGATACTATATTATATTACATCGTGAACTTTAAGTCAAGATTAACGGCAGGAAAAAGCAAAACTCCGACCGAAGCCGGAGTTTATATATGTTTCTCAATCAAATCAATATGTCTTACCGTTGCTGATAAGGTTTGTGATCATACCGAAGATGAAATCAAAGATAGTGGCAATCTTATCACCGATTGAAAGAGATTCAAACTGATACTGAACGCCTTCTGTTGTTGTGGCAACGTTATAACGGTCAGTGTATTCATCCTTATATTCAAGTGCGCCTGAACCTATTGTAATATAGTAGTAGCCTTCTTCTGAAAGACCTTTGCCCTTAAGATTGAGATGAATAACACCGTCTGCAAAATAAGCATCACCTACACCTAATGTAGCAACTTCTTTACGGTCTAAAACGTCAAAGATGTTTTCTTCTTTTTCAACTGAATAGTAAACTGTAAATTCTGCATCTGCTGCTAATCCAGTGTATGCTTCACTGACAACAGGAATTTCTGCACTTGAAATTTCTGCAAGACCTCTGAACTTAGCTACGCCTACTTCGATTTCTGCAGGTAACTCGAGAGCTGATGCGCTTACACTGAGACAGCCGAAAAGCATCATTACTGCCATTACGATTGATAAAAGTTTTCTTGTTTTCATTTTTTCTACCTCTTTTCTTATTTTTCACAAATGTAAATATTGTAAATAAACTTTTAACATCTGTGTTGCCTTCATTATACATATCAATCCCTATAAAGTCAATAGGTTTAGTGGGAATTAATTTTTTCTTAAAAATTACGCATAACCGTTGTAATAAATCCTTCCGCCCTCAGCTCCGCCTGCTCTCGCTTCGAGCAATTCCGACACAGTTACAAGCTGATATCCCTGTGAAATAAGCCAGGGAATAATAATTTCCGAAGCATCAGCCGTGGAGCCGTAAAGGTCGTGCATAAGTATTATGGAGCCGTCACGGACATTTGCCTTGATGTGGGAAACGACCTTTGAGCAGGAACGGCTCTGCCAGTCCAGAGTATCCACCGACCAATGAATAAAGGGCTTGTCCGCAATAACTGCCGCCTTACCCACTGCACCTCCGGGAGCGCGGCAAAGAACAGGAGTCTGTCCCGAATATTTCTTAATCAGGCTGTCAGTCTTTTCTATCTCCCCGAGCACTTTTTTGTCAGAGCTTGCGCTGTATATGATGTGTGAAAAGGAATGGTTGGCGATCTCACAGCCGAGCTTCGCCTGTCTTTCGAGGCAATCCTTATACCCGGTTATTCTTGACCCTACCACGAAAAAGGTTGCTCTTGCCCCGTGCTTTTCCAGAGTGTCGAGTATACGGTGGGTGTTTACGGGGTGAGGTCCGTCATCATAGGTCAGTGCCACCATGGGCTTCGTCGGATCCGCCTGTCTGTTCGTCCTGACCGCGGAAAAGGCACTCTTATCCTTTTCCGTAAGTGCTCTTACCTTATAGGAAACAAAGGCGTTTTTGTTTTTCAGCTTATCGGTAAAGGATAACTCCGTCGTTTCCTTCAGCTTTTTCCATTTGCCGTCGCCTGTCTTTTTGTAAAGCTGATACTTAACAGCTCCCTCTTTTTTATCCCAGCTGAGCTTTATCTTTTTGCCGTTAATTTTCAGCTTAAAATCTTCGGGAGCCTTAAGGCATACACCGCTTAAGGACTTGCCCTCATAAAGGCTTCTGCTTTTTCCCGCCGTCGCTCTTACGAAATAAAAATACTTTTCACCATCTTTGGCAGTATTATCTTCATAAGAATTCATAGCAGAATTCACATCAGAAAGTTTTTTCCACTTCTTTTCGCCCTGCTTTTTTCTGTAGACAGTATATTTTTCTGCACCCTCGCTCTTTTTCCAGGTGAGAGTGAGGCCATCGGAGCTTTTTTCCACAGAAAGAAGCTCGGGCGAGTTAAGTCTGCCGATTTTCACTGAGGAAGCCGCGCTGACACTTTTTCCCTTCGCACTTCTCACCGTATATGTATAGATAACACCCTTTTCGGCTTTGGCATCCGTAAAGGTGTCCTCCTCCGTACTGCCCAGGCGTACCGCTTTTTTTCCTTCTGTCTTACGGTAAACCACATATCTTTCAGCGCCCTCTGCCTTGTTCCATTTAAGGACTGTACCCTCATCGGTAACATCGGCATCCTTAACAGAAGGTGACGGAAGATAAACTATGCTTTTAATGTTGCTTTTTGTCTTGCCCTTTTTCACATAATAGGAGTAGCTCTGTCCGCCCTTAAGGTCTTTATCCGTATATTTTTTGCCCGTAACCTTCTTTGCGGCAAGATATTTACCGTCACCCGTCTTTTTATACACGGTGTAGGTTTCCTTTTTATTTCCGTTCCATTGAAGAACAATATCGTCTGCTTTCTTCGTCAGCTTAAGATTAATCTTTCCCTCTGCAAAGGACACACCCGAAAGCATAACCGCTCCGAAACAGACAAGCATTAAAAATGTCATTATTTTAACTGCTCTTTTCATTTTCTTTACCTCCTTTTTCCTCTGATTCAATTATAATATCTGAGTCTTTTTTCTGTCAACAAAAAACAACAAAATATGTCAAAAAATTTACCTCTTGCTATTTCTCTGCAATAGTGGTAAAATAAGACACGGAGACAGTCTCCGCCAACTAAAAAATAAGGAGAAAAACAAAATGAATAAAAGTGCAACTCTGGTAATTATGGCCGCAGGTATGGGCAGCCGTTTCGGCGGTCTCAAGCAGATAGAGCCTGTAGGTCCCTGCGGTGAAATCATTCTGGACTATTCCGTTTACGATGCAGTTCGTGCAGGCTTTGATAAGGTAGTATTCCTGATAAAAAAAGAAATCGAAGAGGATTTCCGTGCCATCACCGACGGCAGATATGACAAAAAAATCAAAATCGACTATGCTTTTCAGGAGCTTGACAACCTTCCCGAGGGCTTCACCGTTCCCGAAGGCAGAGTAAAGCCCTGGGGCACGGCTCACGCCATCTACTCCTGCAAGGATGCCATCGACGGTCCCTTCGCTGTTATCAACGCCGATGACTATTACGGTGTGGATACCTTCAAGGTAATTTATGACGAGCTTACAAGAGAAAAGGAAGATACAGGCGTTTACGATTTCTCTATGGTAGGCTTCAAAATTGAAAACACCCTCACGGAAAACGGCCACGTGGCACGAGGCGTATGTAAGATAGAGGACGGCTATATGACCGACATCGTGGAAAGAACGAAGATTATGTACCGTGACGGCAAGATTATGTTTACCGAGGACGAGGAAAGTTGGGAGGAAATTCCCGAGGGCACACCCGTTTCCATGAACCTCTGGGGCTTCACTCCCGAAATCATCACGGAAATCGAAAACCGCTTCACTGCCTTCCTTAAAAAGAATGCAGACAATCCCCTCAAGTGCGAATTTTACATTCCCTTCGTTGTAGACGAACTGGTAAAAGAGGGTAAAGCAAAGGTAACCGCTCTCACCACACCCGAAAAGTGGTACGGCGTAACCTATAAGGAAGACAAGCAGTCCGTTATGGACGCTCTTAAGGAAAAGACAGATAAAGGCATTTATCCCGCACCCTTATGGAATGAATGATGAATGATGAATGATGAATAATTGTGGTTGCGGGTAAGCTCGCCGCCACAATTATTTTTTTGTTTCTCGAAGAGAAGTCAGTTTTTTTCAGTCAGAGATTAAATAAAAATCCGTGAAAGCAGCGGTGTATCACTTCTTCTTTTACGAAATCTTCCCCACCCATTTTGCACTCTGCGTTCTGCCTTTTGCATTCAAAAAAGGACACCCGCAGGTGCAATACCATTAAGTTAAGAAACGACTGAAAAAGAAAAAGCATCTGACGTTTGCCTTGAAAGCAAATACAGGTGCTTTTTAAATTGTCAAGACACGCCAAAAAGACAGACATATGCCTGCCAAGAAAAAACTTGTAAAAAA
>JAZNMU010000127.1:0-5252 GCA_045579865.1 Acutalibacteraceae bacterium | reverse complement strand
TGCGGAGCTCTCTTTGCATCTGAGCAAATTTCTCTTCAAAGCTATTGATATTTTCTTCTCCGTCGGGTATAATATTATCAATAGGTTTTTGATTTGACTGTCCTTCATCTGGTGGTGCAGATGTGTAAGGGACGGTCTTTTCTTTTGTTACATCATTCATTTAAGTCTCCTTTCAATCCCTGAAGTGTTACCGTGATGAGCTTCATTATTTCAAGCATCTCATCGGGCACTTCATTTTTGTTTTTAAGCTCTTCAAGTAACTCGGCAAGATTATTTCTGAGTGCCTTGAACACTCTCGGATTACCACCCTGCACAACAATGTCCTGCTGCATGCAACGGCGGTAACAGTATTCCTGTTTGCTCAGTCCCGAAATTGCAACGGCCTTGTTTATCTGCTCGTTCTCTTCAGGTGAAACTCTGAACCCTACCGTTATACTGCGAAAACGGTTGTGCTTGTCTAAATTTTTCGCTGACACTTTATTCACGCTCCATATTTAATTTCTCTGCTATCTCTGTTTGCTTTGACGGGAAGAGATGTGCATAACGGTAAGTGATGTCTATACTCTCGTGACCTACTCTGTCCGCAATAGCAAGAGGAGTGAATCCCATATCGATGAGAAGTGAAACATGTGAGTGTCTCAAATCGTGAATACGGATTTTCTTCACGCCCGTTTCCTTACAGCCTCGTCGCATCTCACTGTGAAGATAGGCTTTAGTTATAAGAAAAACTCTGTCGTTCTTTCTCGGCTTGTAAAGACCTTTGAAATAGATTTTCATTTCATCACAGAGAAAGTCAGGCATTACGATTGTTCGGTTGCTCTTTTTAGTTTTCGGTGTGGTAACAACGTCTTTGCCCTTAATACACTGATATGACTTATTGATTCTTACAGTCTTCTTTTCAAAATCAAAATCACCGTAAGTCAAAGCAAGCAGCTCACCGAGACGGATACCGCACCAATAAAGCATTTCAAATGCGTAATAGGATAAGGGCTTGTCCATCATCGAATCAGCGAATTTCATATACTCCTCTTTCGTCCAGAAGAGCATTTCCTTTGTGTTCTCTCTGCCCATATTGCCGACCTTTGCAGCAGGGTTTGCAGGGAGCTCATAAAACCTTACGGCGTGATTAAAGATTGCGCTGAGCTGATTATGAATCGTTTTAAGGTATCCCGATGCGTAAGGCTGACCGTCTTTATCACGGTACGCCATCATTTCCTTCTGCCAGGCAATGACATCTGACACCTTGATTTCGCACATCTTCTTTTTCTTGAAGTACGGCAAAATCTTAAGCTCGATAACGCTTGTTTTCATTACCCAGGTATTTTCCTTCAAGCGTTCCTCGAGGTCGCTTTTGTAGATGTCATAGAACTCTGCGAAGGTCATATTCAGGTCACCTGTGTTTTTGTTGAGAAATGTGTTTTCCCAAGCGACTGCTTCCTTACGTGTCTTGAAGCCACGCTTCATTTTTCGGTCGCTTTCACCCTTCCAGTTCGTGTAGTACACCAATACATACCACGTACCTCTTTTGCTGTCTTTGTATACAGCCATTGAATCAATCCTCTCTTATTATTTTTCTTTGGGCATACCGTAAATCTGTTCTGACAGATAACGGCGGCTCACTTTACCCTTGATTACGAAATAGCCTTTTGCTTCAAGCTCTTTGTTGAGCTTCTGCATAATATCATAAGCAAGAGTTTTGGAAATACCGAGTTCTTCGCTGATTTCCTTTGCATTCATAAGTACTGCCATGTGTTTGTTCTCCTTTCTTTAAGATTTATTACAAGTCGATTGCCCGACATTGAATACATAACCCTCTATTTCTTTATTGGGACATTTTTTAATTAATCTACAAACAAAAATCTCGAAAGTTTACAAATTGTTTAAAACTCCCCTTCACTTATTTACGGACATTCTTTCTGATTTTGTCAGGTATGTATCCTGAATGTTTTCAAAACGTTCAAAATATTCTTCTACTTTTTAACGGACAATTTACAAGCAAAAGCGGAAGTATTCTTTATAATTTTTTTACCCCTCTACTTTATTACGGACACTTTTCCGCGGAATGGTGACCCTCTCTTCCAAGAGTTTTCAAATAGTTTACAGACTTATTTAAAAACAATTCTCACCTATACGGACTGGGAGAAGCCAAATGGAAACCCCAAAGCCGAAATGTTTTCAAATTGTTCAAAACTTCCTTTCACTTATTTACGGACATTTTTTGAGTAAAAATTAGCCTCCTTGTTCGAAAGTTTTAAAACTGTTTACAAGTGGCTTGAAAAACAATTCTCACTTATACGCACTGGGAAAGGGTAAATGGACACCCTAAAATTGAAATATTTTCAAAATGTTTAAAAATACCCCTTCACTTATTTACGGACATTTTTTCGCAAAATGGTGACCCCTTAAATAAAATTTTTTAAGATTTTTCGAAAAACTAAAACACTCCCTACTTCTATACCGCACATTTTAAATACTTTTGATAACCATTTTTTCAGAAATTTTTAAATCTGTTAAAGCACTTAAAATCTCTCTACTTCTTTATTGCGACAAATTTTTGATCATCATCCCACTTTTTGCACAGATTTTCTTTTTTTGAGATTTTGATATGATGTTTTCTCTACCCCCCTTCACTTCTATACCGTACAAAAAATTAGATTTTGATAACCAAAATCTGCTTGAATTTACAAATTCTTTATAAAACTACAGAATTTCATAACAGTATCACACTGTCGAAAAATGTCATAAAAAAATACCCCTCTCGAATGAACTAAGTGTTCAAACGAGAGAGGTTTTCTCTTGTATGAAATTATGTGGAAAAGCCGGATACAGTATCATTTTCGTATCACAAGGCTTTCTGAAAGTCCTGAAACCCTTTATTTTACTGGGCTCACGGGCTTTCGTTTACTTATTCCCACTCTATAGTTCCTGTCGGCTTGGGAGTTAAATCCATAAGCACACGGTTAATACCGGGAACTTCTGATGTGATGCGTGCTGTGATGTGATGAAGAATAGCGTAAGGAATCTCTTCGATGGTAGCGGTCATAGCATCCTTTGTGTTTACTGCACGGATGATAGCAGGCCAACCTTCGTAACGACTTTCGTCCTTAACGCCTACGCTCTTCATATCGGGCACTGCAATAAAGTACTGCCATACCTTTTCAGCAAGACCGTTTTTATCAAACTCTTCACGGAGAATAGCATCTGCTTCACGAAGTGCATGAAGACGGTCACGGGTGATGGCACCGAGACACCTTACACCAAGTCCGGGACCAGGGAAGGGCTGGCGGTATACCATTTCGTGAGGAAGACCGAGTGCTTCACCGACTACTCTTACTTCATCCTTAAAGAGAAGCTTAAGGGGTTCTACAAGCTCCATAGCCATATCTTCGGGAAGTCCGCCTACGTTATGATGAGATTTAACTGCCTTTTTGCCCTCTGCCTGCTTAATGCTTTCGAGGATATCGGGGTAAATGGTACCCTGTGCAAGGAATGAAATGCCTTCAAGCTTTGCAGCTTCTTCATCGAATACTTCAATAAATTCCTTACCGATTATCTTTCTTTTCTTCTCGGGGTCAGATACACCTGCGAGAAGGTCAAGAAAACGGTCTGTAGCATCTACATAAACGAGGTTTGCATCAAGCCCCTTTTTGAAAACCTCAATAACATTTTCACTTTCGCCTTTACGCATAAGGCCGTGGTTAACATGAACACATACGAGCTGCTTGCCGATAGCCTTGATAAGAAGGGCAGCAACAACCGATGAGTCTACACCGCCGGAAAGAGCAAGAAGAACCTTCTTGTCCCCTACCTGTGCGCGTACTGCCTTTACCTGTTCGTCGATAAAAGCGTCGGCTAATTCTTTAGTGGTGATTCTTTCCATTGTTTCAGGTCTTATATTTGAATCCATTATAATTCCTCCCGACTGGTTATTTTATTTAAATGATTAGTTGGTGTAGTTGTCGAAATAGCCCTGAACGAGAACTACGGGTGTACCCTTGTCGCCTGAACCGCTGGTAAGGTCGCAGAGGGAACCGATAAGGTCCGTAAACTGTCTGGGTGTAGTACCCTGAGAAGCCATATTACCTACAAGGCTTTCGTCGCCCTTTTCGGCAATTCTCTTTGAGATAGCATCCTTGAGTTCCTGACCTGTAAGACCGGCAAAATCATTGTCAGCAAGATACTTGAGCTTGAGCTCATTGGGTGTGCCCTTGAGACCGTCGGTATATCCGGGTGAAACGCAGGGGTCTGCAAGCTCCCAGATTTTGCCCTGAGGATCCTTGAATGCGCCGTCGCCGTAAACCATAACCTCAATCTTTTTACCTGTCTTTTCAATAAGAAGCTTCTGAGTTCTGTTTACGAAGTCATTACACTCTCTGGGGAAAAGCTTAACAGTATCTTCAGTTGATTTGTTAGAGCCTAAAAGACCGAAATTTTCATTGAAGCCGTTACCGTCGATGGATTCGGTAAGAATTTCGTCAAGACCGCATACTACCTTTGCGCCTGCAGCTAAGAGTAATCTTTTTGTACGGGCTCTGGTGTGAATGTCACAGTTAAGGATGCAGTCTGTGTAGTCAAGAATTGCCTTGGCCTGATTAGCAAAAACTACCTCGCACTCTGCACCGCATTCTCTGATAAGATTTGAATAATATTCTACATAGTCAACACCTGTGAACTCGTGCTTGTTTTCGCCGAAAAGCTCACGGTATTTTGCTTCAGAAAGCACATCACTGTAAGGGTTTATACCTGCTTCATCGAGCTGGTCATAGGTGAGAAGATGGTTACCGACCTCGTCACTGGGATAGCTGAGCATAAGAACAATCTTTTTACAGCCCATAGCAATACCGCGAAGACAGATTGCAAAACGGTTTCTCGAAAGAATAGGGAAAATTACACCGACAGTTTCACCGCCGAGCTTTGCCTTTACATCCTTTGCGATAGCCTCTACAGAAGCATAGTTACCCTGGCTTCTGGCTAAAATTGACTCTGTAACAGCCACAACATCCTTATCACGGAGGGCGAAGCCTTCGCTCTCAGCAGCCTCGATAACGCTGTCACATACGATTTTCGCAAGGTCGTCGCCTTCACGGATGATAGGACAACGGATGCCTCTCGAAATGGTACCTACTTTTCTTTCCATTGATACATTACCCCTTATTTAATAAGACTTTTGGTAATATCAGATTTCCTGATAAATTTACACTATATTTTATCACTATATAGACAAGAAATCAAGTGTTTATTTGAGGATATTA
>JAZNMU010000126.1:0-14170 GCA_045579865.1 Acutalibacteraceae bacterium | reverse complement strand
GTACTGCATATACTGCTTCTTACCGCCGATACCGCCTGCACCGGGATAACCGCCGGCGATAACCTTACCGAAGATAGTGAGGTCGGGTTCTACGCCGTAGTAGCCCTGAGCACCTGACATACCGATACGGAAGCCTGTAACAACCTCATCGAAGATAAGGTGTGCGCCATACTTACGGCAAAGTCTTTCAACGCCCTTATTGAAATCTTTATCGAGAGGACGTGTACCACTTTCGGGACCGATGGGCTCAATGAATACAGCTGCAGTACCGCCGCAAAGCTGATTTCTGCGAAGCTTTCTTTCGAGGTCGTTGAGGTCACCGGGGAAGAATTCCTGTGTATCTCTCATAAGACGGATGGGAACACCGCTTGCCTGAGTGAACTTAGAGCCGGGAACACGGATGCCGTAGCCGAGCTGATCGGACCAGCCATGGTATGCACCGCCCATTTTAAGGATGTACTTTTTCTTAGTGGCAAGTCTTGCAACACGGCAGGCTACCATACAAGCCTCAGTACCTGAACCGAGCATACGGAACATATCTACTGTGGGCATTGAGTCTGCAATTTTCTTTGCAAGCTTATATTCGAATTCGTGGAAAAGACCTGTGGAGGGACCGCAGGTATTGAGAAGATCGATAACCTGATCACGGACGATCTTCGGGTTGGAGCCTAAAACTGTGGGGCCGCCTGCCTGAAGGAAGTCATAGTATTCGTTTCCGTCGATATCGTAAAGCTTTGCACCGTCAGCCTTTGTGAAAACAAGGGGGAACGGATAGTTGAAAGCAAGGTTATGCTGAACGCCGCCGGGGATGATCTGCTTTGCTTCTGCGATCATTTCCTTTGACTTCTGGCATTTTGCTTCGAAGTAGTTTTCTTCATAAGCCTTAAGTACATCGGGCTTAATAGAGTGAATAGGCAGTGCAATAAGCTTGTCGAGTTTGTCGCAAACAGCTTTTGCATCGGGGTAGTTGGAAATTGCAAATCTTGTGTCCATCTTAACATCTCCTATGTATAAATTGATTTAGGTGAGTCATCGCTCACTTTGTTTCCCTAATATTATACAATATTTTGAAGAAACTGTCAACTGTATTATGTACCCAAATAAGCACCTGATTTTTGTATAATTTGAAAGAATGATATTTCGGAATTATCAATTGTTTAAAATATTTTGAATTTTTTATGCAGAATTATTTCTAAAAATTAACTTTTTTAAACTTTGCTTTTACTTCATTGACAAATTATATTAATTTTGTTATCATTGTATTGAGCGAATTGCTAAGGAGGTGTAACAATGGACGCATTCTACAATGTACTCGACACAATCAAGGAAATCATCGCAGCTTTTAAGAAATTCTTCGAGGAAATCATTGCAATGTTCCAGCCTAAAGAAGAAGGCGAAGACGCAACTGTATAAGTTAAATTTACTTAAATGACAGGACTGCCTACGGGCAGTTCTGTTTTTTCTTTACATAAAAAAGGACTGCAACTCCTGAGAGATGCAGTCCTTTGATTTTTTTCAGTTAGATTATGCCTTTTTGGCTGTTACCTTTTTGATTACAAAGAGGGTAGCAACCATAAGTACAGCACCTAGGGGAAGAGCAACATACCACTGGGGAACGAAACCTGCGATAACATAAGTTACGAAGGATACACCTGCAACAGTAAGAGCATAGGGAAGCTGTGTGGAAACGTGGTTGAGGTGGTCACACTGACCGCCGGCTGAAGCCATGATGGTGGTGTCGGAGATGGGTGAGCAATGGTCACCGCATACAGCACCTGCCATACAGGCAGAGATAGAAACGATCATAAGAGGATTGCCTGCCTCGAATACGCTGAGAACGATGGGAATGAGAATACCGAAGGTACCCCATGATGTACCTGTAGCGAAGGAGAGACCTACAGCGATGACAAAGATGATAGCGGGAAGAAGAGCCTGAAGGGCACCTGCACTGCCTTCTACGAGCTGAGAAATGTAAATCTTTGCACCGAGAGAATCTGTCATAGCCTTAAGAGTCCATGCACAGGTAAGAATAAGGATAGCGGGAACCATAGCCTTGAAGCCTTCGGGAAGAGATGACATAGCATCCTTGAAGGAGATAACTCTTCTGATGAGAAGGTATGCAACAGCAAATACAATAGCCACTGCAGAGCCAAGAACAAGACCGACGGAAGCGTCAGAATTTGAAAATGCTTCGATGAAGCCTGTGCCTTCAAAGAATCCGCCGGAATAAATCATACCGATAACACAGCAGATTATAAGAACAACAACGGGAAGAATAAGGTCAATAACCTTTCCCTTGGGGTTGGCAGCTGTTTCGTCAATGTCAACCTTTGTACCGCTTGTGAAGAGGTCACCCTTTTCCATAGCATTTCTTTCATGAATTTTCATCGGACCGAAATCAAACTTTGTGACAGCAATAACTACCATCATTATGATAGTGAAGATAGCATAGAAGTTGTAAGGAATAGCCTGAACAAAAAGGCTCATACCGCTGTCTGCACCCGCACCTCTTGCGAAACCTGCAACTGCTGCTGCCCAGGAAGAAATGGGAGCGATGATACAGATAGGTGCTGCAGTAGCATCGATAACATAAGCGAGCTTTGCGCGTGAAATCTTCTGTTCATCTGCTACAGGTCTCATAACTGAGCCTACTGTGAGGCAGTTGAAATAGTCGTCGATGAAAATAAGACAGCCGAGAAGAACGGTAGCAAGCTGTGCGCCTACTCTTGATTTGATGTGCTTGGATGCCCAACGGCCGAAGGCTGCAGATCCGCCGGCCTTGTTCATCATGGAAACAAGTGCACCGAGAAGCACAAGGAAGATAATGATACCCATATTATAGCTGTCGGAAAGAGAAGCCACGAAGCCGTCGAAAAGAACATGGTTGATAGCTGTCTCAAAGTTACCGCCTGCGTAAATAAAGCCGCCTACTACAATACCGATAATAAGAGAAGAATAAACTTCCTTGGTAATGAGAGCAAGAACGATGGCGATGATAGGTGCTGCGAGAGCAGCGATGGTGGCATAAGAGCCGATGCTCTCTCTTACCTTGGCTAAAGCGGTTTCAATGTGTGCTTTGAATCCGGGGTCATTTGTGAGGTTGTCGGCGTAAGAGTCAACATAAGCCGCGGCTGATTCGCCGTCTGTAAGGTCATAATCTGTTACCTCTCCGTCGATATCAACGGAAAAAGCAGTTTCTGCGTCTGCACCGATAGTGAGCACTGCGGCTTCTTCATCTGCGGCAGAAATCGCCATAACATCCACTGTAGCAAAAACAACGGAAGTCATGGGGATGGCAAGAGCAAGAACAATCATAATTGCCAGAATAACTCTTGCGATGTTTTTCTTTGATTTTTGCATTTTTTTGTCTCCTTTATTTTAAATTTAAAAAGAGGCCTCAATACAGAGACCTCAAACAAAAAGCGATAATCTGTCCGATAGCTCTCCGCATTGCGACAGTTGACGGAATATTATTCCGCCACCCAGCAGACACCTTCCCAAACAGATATCCGCTTCGGCACAAAACCCTTTCTTTTTCCGTCACAGGTCTTTGAGAACCTCAGAAAAACTACTGATGTTTTATGCACCTCTATCCTATTGCATACTATTATACTTATCTTTCAGAAAAAATCAATAGGTTGGCAAAAAACAAAAGGATTTCCTGTAATTATTTCTTCATCCTTCTGCTTTTTCCAACTTCTGTTCCGCCAGCTTTATATACGCATCAAACAATATCTCCATATTGCCTGCATCTCCTTTATAAAGATTCAGAATCTTTCGGGCCTCTTCAAGCAGCTGCTTTTTCGTTTCCTTTTCCGAAAATTCTGCAAGAAAAATCCGTGCTACAGCATAATCGAAATAATTTTCTGCATCTTCTTTTGCATCGTAGTCAAATATATGTGATTTTCCGTAGCTTTTTATTTTCTGCATACAAATATCAGATAAAGTTTCATAACTTTTACAGGCTTTTTCTCTGTCATTCATCTTATTATAACAATCTGCCAGTTCTGAATAAACCTTTTTCCAAAGCACACTTTCTTCATAAGTAAGGCTGTCTGCGGTTTTTTCACTGTCTCCGAGCGCTGTTATATAACACTCCGCTGCAGCAGCATAATCTCCGGATTTTTTGCTTATTTTTGCTCTTTCATAAATCAGCTCCGATAAAAGTTCCGTTTTGTTCCTATAGTTATTTTCTTCTAAAAATTTTTCATATACGAGAAGATACTCTTTTGCTTTTGCATACTGTTTTTCGCTCTCATATATTTTCGAAATTTCTTCAAAAACAGTATATACGCCGCACTCGAGTTGATCCACTATGACTTTTTTCATATTTCTGCCATTTAATTCTTTCAGGTCAATTTCAAGTGCTGTACTCAGATACTCTGCCTTTTTCAGCGGTTCTTTTTCACCGAAGATATACCGTCCGGCTTTCATATAATCGTAGTACAGTCTGTCGTAAATCTCTTTACTGCATTCAACCTGAGAATAACCTTTTCTCACAGACAGAGTTCTGCAGTAATACTTCTGTGCTGACGGCAGTTCTTCCTCAGCTGTATACCCTGAACCAAAACACGACAGACTTTCATCAATAAAATTCAGCCTTTCTGAAAAATGCCTGTGGCTTTCTGCTTTCTGTGCGAGAAGAAGTGCCTGTGTGTAATATTCTTCGGCCTCCTGCACACATCCCTTTCTTTCGAGAAACATACCGGAGCTGTTAAAAAGTCTGTACAGTCGGCAGAACTCTCCCACATCTTCCGTATAAATGCGAACTTCTTTTCTTCTTACGATTTCTTTTATAAAAAGACTTTTAATTTTTTCATCATTCTCTGCCACGAAGCCCATAGCGGTAAATCTGAAATACAAATCCCTGACCTGTGCATAATCTTCAGGCGAACAGGTGTCTGCCGAAAGCCGTTCATATAACTCTGTAGCTTTAAATGCAACCGCCTTGGCCTTTGACGCATCTTTTTTCTTTCCGTACAGTCCTGCAAGCTTCAGATATATTTCACCGAGCTTACGGATGTTATGCGCAGACGGATCCTCCTTAACTATCTGCTCCCGAAGAGTAAGAGCTTCAGAAAAATATTTCTCCGCCCGCTCAACCATACCTGTTCTGTAAAGCTCTCCAGCATAGCTGACATAATCCGATGCCAGTCTTGCAGCGCCTTCTCCGTACTGTTCATAGATTTTTTCTGATATTTTAAGTCTTTCTGACGGTTCTGTGTTCTTTTCTTTCTCGCATCCGTCCACTGAAAGTTTTATCATTTCTTCTGTCAGAGCCAGAAAATATTCTGCTTCCAGAAGCTGACGACCGCTGACATTTTTCTTAACAGCATCACCGTAAACAGAAGCCATTTGCCCCAGCATTTTACCTGCCGATACGGTGTCTCCTTCTTTTATGTATATACCGTAAAGCCTGTCACAGACACTGATAATAAGATAAAAAATATCCTCATTCTCATTCAGCGAAGCAAGCTTTTCACATTCTGAAAAGCATTCTGACAAAATTTCCGCGGAATCGCTGTTTTTACCAAACTCCCTGTACATCTCTGCCAAAGAGAACATTTCCTTCAGCCATCTGATACCGCTCTCTTCTTTTCCGTTTCCGAGATATTCGTTTTTCAGCAGCTCAACACATCTTTTCTGCCACTGTACTGCTCTTTCGAAATTTCTTTCTGTTCCGACTCCCCTGATATGCATATCCGTTATTTTTTTAACTGCTTCAACAAAGCCTTCTTCGGCAGAAGAGATGATAAGTCCCTTCGCCTTATCATAATCTATCTCGACATCTACACCGTTAAGATACGCCACACCTATATAATATCTGTGTTCGGGAGAATTATTATGCTCACGGACGACAGCTTTTTTTATGCTTTCAAAAATGTTTTTTGAAAGCTTCTCATCGGCTGAATCTATACACTCGGATATTTTTTTGTATTTCTTTTTCAATAATTTTCTGTCGGTAGGCATAACCTCCACAGGAATGATGTTCTTTTTTTGTTTCTTCGCATAAGGATATTCAGTTGATGTTATGTAATTATCTTCATTAACGATGTTCGGAGTAACAGCAATCACAAAAGCCGAGCTTTTATCTATGGCAGATTTAATAGAATCATTGAAATCCTCACCCGGCACCAAAAACTCATCATACCATATCGCTATATCTCTGCAAACATCATCTTTATGAATAGCACTCATTAATTCCTGTGCATATTTTCTGTCTTTTTTACGGTAGCTAAGAAAAATATAGGCATCGAACTCACCTCTGACCTTTTCCGCCAATTCGTTTCCTACTAAAACCGCTTCCAGATATTCTTCCAGCTTTTTACTGTAGCCAAGAGCAGTAGGATCGTCTGCAAACTTATCAAGAAACTGCAAATCACCGCATACAGCATTAAAGATGCCTTCCAGATCACTCTCCTGCATCAGGGGTAAAACAGGTATATGGTTTTCCTGTGCAAATCTGAATTCTATGCCCAAAGCATCATTTTTCTCACAAATAAACTTTGATGTAACAGGAATTACAAACAGATTCATTTGCTTAAGTTCAACAAAAAAATCTTCATCATACTCTGCATTGTAATCTGCTTTATACCATATCGCACAATCCCGAAAAGAGAGAATTTCATCGGAAATTTTTTCAAAATATTTACCAAAGTCATCCCTGTGCGAACAGAAATAAACCTTCTGTTTTCTGTTTGGTGACACATTAAGTCTGGTCTTACACTTTAAATTTCTCATATTTTTCTTTCCCTTTGTTTTTTTACAATCTTAACACATATATGCTTTCATTACAATATTTTCGTTGTCAAAAAAGCAACAAGAGTGCCCCGTCGGACACCCTTGCTCTTCATATTATATATTTTCTCATTTTAAAAGCAGCCAAATCTGCTATAAGTTCTCTCAGTCAACGTGTTATATTCTACCACCGGTTGCCACACTTTTCAATATCCAAACTCACCAAAGAAAATAATCATTTTTTGTGTCATTTAACCCTCACATCGTATATCTTGCCCATAATAAAAGCAAGGTTTTATACAAAATATACAATAATCATTTTTTATAAGCGCTTAATAATAAAAATTTTTCTTCACATAACGATAAATAAAAGTTCTTAAACAGTGGAAAAATAAAAAACAATGTGATATAATGTAAAAGTTAAGGCAATATCTGCCAAAGATAAAAGTATATTATTTTCTAAAGAGGTGCAAAAAATGAGTTTCAAAGAATTAATCATCAATGCAGGTTCTTCTTCATTAAAGTATCAGGTTTTCGATATGCCCGAAGCAAAGGTTCTTGCTAAAGGTATCTTCGAACAGATCGGCACAGCCTGTACCTTCACACACAAAATCGACAAAGACGGCGAAGAAATCAAGGTTCTCGATAAGAAGCCTGTAGAAGCAAAAGACCATCACGATGCAATCACCATTCTTCTCGAAACACTCACTGACAATGAAAACGGCGTTCTCACTTCAATGAACGACATTTCAGCAGTAGGTCACCGTGTTCTTCACGGAGGCGAAGAATTCAGCGGCAGTGTAGTAGTTACAGAAGATGTTAAGGCAGCCATCAGAAAGTGCATTCCCCTCGGTCCTCTTCACAACCCTGCAAACCTTATGGGTATCGAAGTATGCGAAGAAATTATGAAGGGTATTCCTCAGGTCGCAGTTTTCGACACAGCATTCCATCAGACTATCCCCGACTATGCATATATGTATGCTCTTCCCTACAAATACTATCTCCAGCACGGTATCAGACGTTACGGCTTCCACGGCACCAGCCACAGATATGTTTCTGCCCGTACCACTGATTTCCTTATGAAAAAGTATCCCGGCAAATACAATGCTGACGAGCTTAAGGTCGTAACCTGCCATCTCGGTAACGGCTCCTCCATCTCTGCTATCAAGGGCGGCAAGTGCTTCGACACCACTATGGGTCTCACTCCCCTCGAAGGTATTATGATGGGTACACGTTCAGGCTCCATTGACCCCGCTATCATCGCTGTTCTCTGCGAAAGAGAAAACCTTACCGCTAAGGAAGTTGACAATATTCTCAACAAAAAGTCAGGTATGCTCGGTCTCACCGCAGAATATGACGAAAACTGGAACGAAATCGAAGGCTCAGCAACAAGCGACAACAGAACCATCGAAGGTCGTTCAAAGAGCGGTGACAAGAGAGCTCAGCTTGTTGAGTCTATGCTCTGCCATCAGCTCGTTAAGTACATCGGCGGCTTCGCTGCTGCTATGGGCGGTGTGGATGCAGTAGTATTCACAGGCGGTATCGGTGAAAACAATCCCCACTACCGTACAAGAGTAGCTGAAAAGCTCGGCTTTATGGGTACAAAAATCTGCGAAGAAGCAAACAGCGTAAGAGGTCAGGAAATCGAAATTTCCACAGAGGACTCTCCCCTTAAGCTTCTCGTTATTCCCACCGATGAAGAGCTTCTCATCGCACAGGATACCTACGAATTAACCAAATAATTCATCCCCTAAAAAGTTATCTCCTCCGTTATAACACGGAGGAGATTTTTTATATAACAAAAAAGTTTTAAAATTTTTCCGCCGTGACACTTGGAGTACATACCGCACCTGTATTATAATGATGAAAGGAGATGATAACAATGCTCAAAATTCTCGTTTGTGACGATGAAATTAAAATCCGCACTACTCTTTACGACTACTTCACGGCCAAGGGCTTTTCCGTTACTATGGCTCAGAACGGCAGAGAGGCTGTAGAAAAAGCAGAAGAACAGGACTTTGACCTGATTATGCTCGATGTGCTTATGCCATATATGGACGGACTTACCGCCTGCAGAGAAATAAGGAAGTTTTCTGACACGCCCGTAATCTTTCTATCCGCTTTAGGTGAAGAGGAGGACTTACTGAAAGGCTACAAATTAGGCGGTGACGATTACATAGTAAAGCCCTTTCCCCTGTCGGTGCTTAAAGAAAAGATAATCACCACCGTAAACAGACATAAGGGTATAAATCCGCAGAAGCGCCTAACCCTCAGAGGCATTACTCTCGACTATGGCACACGGAAGGTTTACTGCGGTGAAAAAGAAATTGTTTTTGCTGCCAAGGATTTCGAGCTGCTGGCACTTTTAATGGAGAATAAAGGAAATGTTCTTTCCCGTGAAATTATTCTTCGTAAAATATGGGGCTACGATTTCGACGGTGACGAAAGAGTGGTTGATACACATATCAAAAGAATAAGAAAGGCTTTGAGAGAGCAGGCTGACAGCATAAAAACCGTAATCGGTGCGGGCTATGCATTTAAGAAGGAGGATGAAGAATGAGTAAGAAGAAAATGACAGCACTGATTTGCCTTGTTATATTTATTAATTTTTCCGTATCAACTTTTCTCAATTTCAAAAGTACCCGTAACAACGAATCAATGATTTTGAGTGAAAGATATACACATGCACTTGAAAACTTCGACAGTGCGCTATATGACGAAGGATTAGATGCCATCGAAGTTTACTGCCCTGCCGTTGAAAAGGGAGACTGCACATATACACAGTTTTTAATAAATAATCTTGAAAGCAATTTTAACATAGATTTCCCCTATGTTATAGGCTTAATAAGCACCGAGCAAAAAATAGTTGCACACAGAAGAAGTAATATTTATATCATAAATTACAAAGAAGAGCCTTACAGAGCAGATATAACCGGCTACATAGATATAGAACATTGCCTTACAGATGAATTAAGAGAAAAAATCGCTGAATTACACAAAATTGCTTGGATATTAAAAAGTGTCGGATTAAGAACGGATAAATCTGGATGCTATGAGCCTACTGAACTGATTTATACCAATCTCAATAACGAAACAGAGACTACAGTTTTCCTGAACAACGGAACAACAGAAAAATACATCCTTGGAGACAGAGACAGCAACATTTTTCTTGGATGGAATTTTTTCAATACAACTGGATACAAATATGAAAAAAATTATTATACTGAACTGTATAATGAAATGCAGCTATTTGCCGAAAAGAATCACACCTTTCATTCAGGCGGAGGTTTTTCCGATTCCGATGAACTAATGAGTTACTCCCCTGTTACAATCAATGGAGAAGATTATATTTTCTATTTTCATGCAAAAAGCAACCTTACTATGAGAACTCTTGATTCCGACCTGTTTAAATATCTTCAACAGCAACTTATTATTATGTACGCTGTTATAACAGCCATAATACTTTTAATTTCTCTTCGTCTTTACGCAAAAAAAGAACGGTTGGAAAAATCCAAGCGCACCTTTATTTCCGCCGCCGCTCACGAGCTGAAAACACCCCTGGCGGTTATACAGAATCAATGTGAGTGCATCTTGGAGGGTGCGGTGAATGATAAAAAGGATGAATACATAAAATCCGTTTACGATGAAGCACTGCGAATGAACGATATAGTTTCCTCTCTGCTGACCTTTAACCGACTTTCATCTACGGATAAAATCGAAAAGGAAAGCTGTAATCTCACGGCATTGGTTAAAGAAGAGGTGGAAAAGTATCTTCCCTTCGCCCACTCGGCAGGTGCAGAAATAACCTTGGATGCAGAAGAGAATATTACCGTAAGCTGTAACCCGAAGCTGATGGCTTTAGCCGTGGACAACTATCTTTCAAACGCAGTTAAATACACTACAGGAGAAAAACTTATCACTGTCACCCTTAAAACAGAAAAAGACAACTTCGCTCTGGAAGTTTTCAACACCTGCGAGCCTTTGAGTAAAGAAACTGCGGAAAACATCTGGAATCTTTTCGAAAGGCAGGATATTTCACGTACAAGAGACGGCTCGTCCACGGGAATGGGACTTCCTATCTGCAAAAGAATTTTTGAATGCCACGACTACGGATATAGCTGTAAAAATACGGACACAGGGGTTGTTTTCTCAGTAAAAGGAAAGCTGTAAGCTGAATTAAAAATAATGCACCTCAATGTTAAACATCGGAGGTGCATTTATTTCTGCCTATAACGGCAGTTTTATTCTTTTTCACTTTTATTTTTCATACCGTAGGCTAAATAACCACCATAAATGCCGCTGACTGCTACAAGAAAAACGCAGGAAATAATCCTGTCCCTTACGGTAAGCGACCCTTCATCTGCAAATATACTCAAGGCATTGAAAACGCCGTGTAATGCAATGCAGGGAATCAGGCTACCGCTTTTAAGAAAAATCATTACAAACATAAAGCCTGCCGCCACGGCATATATCACCTGTAAAAGATTAGGTATAAGCTCTGCTCCCGAGCCGTTGAAAAGATTTATAATATGACCGATACCAAAGGTCAGTGCAGAGACGATAACTGCCGATTTAAGCCCGTCCTTTGCCATAGCCTTAAAGAGCATACCGCGGAAGATAATCTCTTCCAGAAAACCCACGCAGAGCATAGTGAGCATATAAAGAACCGCTTCGCCTACAGATACATTAAGCCTTATGCCGAACATCACATTCGCCAAAATCAAAAGTGCAAGCGGGACATAATAAAGCATTTCCTTAGCCGATACCTTCGGTTTGCATAGTCCGTATTTTTCACTCAGTCCGTTCCTTTTTATGAAAACAAGAAGAACAGCTGACATCAGAAGCGCCACAGGCAGACTTATAACCCTGTTTATGCCCACCTCAGCGGAAAGATTATCCCCCACACTCATCAGCACACAGTAGAGAACTATCCATATTATTGAAAATGCAAGTTCGCTTTTTTCGTAGAGTTTTTTCATAGCTTTTCTCCCGTATTATTTCTTCTCCCTCATTATAGCATTGTTTTTCTCGGGATTCAATAAAAACTTATCTGCAATAGAAGGCTACAGCCTCACTTATGAACTGAGCCGTGCCGTCTCCGTGTCTGTCGATGTTGCTTTTAAATCTTTCATCGAGGACATACATCTGACCGAGACCTGCAAGAATTTCCTTGGTACAGGTGTAGAAATTATCGGTGATATAGTCCTGCAGTTTTTTCACCAGTCTCTGTGCTTCATCGCTTTCGGGCGAATGATCCTTCTTCATACAGAGAGCAAACTCACCCATAATCTCATCCATACCCTCACCGAGAGCATCGAAATCACCCTTGGTGTAACCTTTAGTCTTTTCCTTATGCTCCTTATAGGCATCCGTGGTGCCCCATCTTTCTTTTGCCTCATTCTTATACTTTTCAAATTCGCTGTTATCAAATGCGTTCATAATAACCTTTCCTTTCTCTGCGCTGTCAATGGAAGAAATCAGCCTCTCGAGCCGCTCTTTTTTCATAATCAGAAGCTTTTTCTGCTGTTTCAGTGCTTCTTTTTTGTCGTAATCGGGAGATGACAAAATCTCTTTTATGCTCTTAAGAGGGAAATCCAGTTCACGGTAAAACATAATCTCCTGCATACGGAAAAGTGACTCTTGGCCATAATATCTATAGCCTGTACGCTCATCCGTGAAAGAAGGCTTCAGTAAGCCGATTTCATCGTAATAATGAAGTGTGCGCACACTCACTGAGCATAGCTCTGCGAAATCCTTAATGAGCATTTTCATTTTTATCACCTCACAGTAAGTATTATATACTATGACGTAAGGTGAGAGTCAATAGAAAATAGAAAAATTACCCTATGACTTGTTCAATGCCATAGGGTAAATTTTTGTTCCGTACATCAATTAATCTCAATAACATCCAGCAGTAACTGATGAGTTTTATTCTCGCCGTTTGCACCTACGGTGTTTATCTCGAAATAAAGATTATCTGTCAAACTTTCTGTGTTCTCAGCTTTATATCCTGTTACCACCTCGGCACCGCTGATTTTGCCGAGATCATCTCCATCAGGACTGACCTTACCTCCGGTCTGATCTATGAGACTGTTAGACATAACGGTTTTCTTTTTCCCGTTCTCTAAAATGTAAAAGGTAGTGTTATAGGAAGTCACACCCTCGAAAAATTCCGTTGAATTCACCCGTAAGGTTCCTCCGCTGAAGGTTTCTTCATCATCACCGAGAATGATTGTACCGTTCATAACAGTCAGGATCTCGTCTGAGCCGCTGAAGGAATAAACCTTCGTTTTCGAAATATTTTCCGAATGAACTGCAGTTCCCGGAGGGCTTCGGTCATAACCTGCCCTGTCCCTATAAATGCCGAAGCAGGTTAAGGCTACTACAAGCACAAAAGCCACCGCTAAAACCTTTTTCATATTATTTCCTCCTTGGTTTATTTGTGCCTTCATTATACAGTAACTTCTGCGTAAAGTAAAGGAAAATGGACTCTCTGTTTTCGGGATATTCTCTCAGAGTCTTTCCGATTTATGAAAAAACAGACTCCCGAATAAAAGAGCGTGTGTAACAGAAATTATCTCTTTGAATTTTTCAGTATCAAACAATTTGGCAAATTGGAAATTATCTCTCTTTTTGTTTTTCCCACTCGTCTTTTAACAAACTATACATACATGCATCTACAATTCCTTTATTGCTAAAATCCGCTTGTCTTAATGTACCTTCATATAGCATGCCGCACTTTTTCATTACGTTACCTGAATGTGGATTATTAGGGTCGTGTTGAGATTCAATCCTATTAACTCCAACCTCATCAAACAAATACGGGATAATTGCCAAAAAGGCCTCGCTTGTAATACCTTGATGCCACCATTTACTACCTATGCAATACCCAATGTGTAGAATATTTAAATCTTCATTTCTATCTACAACACTTATTGTACCTATCGGCTCGTCTATTTCTTTTAGCACTATCGCCCATTGATAAAAATCTTTTTTCTGACTTTCTTCAACCCAAGAACTAATTACACTCTTTGTTATTGATATATCCGTATGTGTTTGCCAACGAAGAAACTCTGTCACCTTTTCATCGGAAGTCCAATTTTTAAATGCTGCTTCTGCATCACTTAATTTAAAAGCTCGCAAGCATAATCTATTTGTTTCAATTGTAACTGTTCCTTTATGTTTCATATCATCTCTCCCCAAATTCTTATTTATCAAACTACCAACATTCTAACATAAACTCCCACAAAAGTAAACACAACAAAAAAGTACACCTCCGAAAAATCGGAAGTGTACTGTAAGCGATAAAGTAATTATCTCTTTGAGAACTGAGGTGCACGACGAGCGCCTTTGAGACCGTACTTCTTTCTTTCCTTCATTCTGGGGTCACGAGTGAGGAAGCCTGCCTTCTTGAGTGCAGGACGAAGTTCTT